>NZ_JAATOS010000782.1:0-1240 GCF_011806505.1 Salipiger sp. HF18
GGCCGAGCTGAGGTCCTTGCGGGGCGCGGGCGCCCCTTCCTGCATTGCGATGACCGTCTCCTCCGCAGCGCGCGCGACCGACGTCACGCGCTTCTCCCCTCGGACACTGTGCAACGGGGAGGCGGCCTCGGTCAAATGCGGAGGCCCCGGTCAGTCGATGGGGGCGAGAAGGTCGGGTGCGGTCACCAGCTGGCGCACGCCGTGGCTGTGGCTTTCCTCGAAGACGTTGCCCATCGCGGCCCAGGCATCGAGCGACGAGATGTCGAGCCGGGCGCAACGGGGGCGCACCGACCATGTGACCTGCAGGGGCGAGCAGACCTCTTGCGTGTAGCTGGGCCCGGTGGTGGAGCCGCGGAACTGCACCGGGCTGCCGGTGCCGGTGGGCAGGGCGCGGGGCTGGTAGACGCCGTTGCGCATGGTTCCGAACCAGATGAAGTCGCGGAAATCGAGCGCGGTGGGATCGTTTACGACCAGGAACACCTGGCTTTCGACCCGAAGCTGCGGGTTCTTGCAGGCGTCCGAAAGGCACGAGCCCAGACCCGGCCCGGGCGCGACGTTGCAGGAGGAATAGACCCAGTGCACCTCGATCGTGTCGCCGGGCTCGACCCCTTCGAAGACGCGGCCGCCGTGATGCGGGCGCGACAGCTCGGCCGGGGAAAGGTTGCTCGACCCCGCGCAGCGAAAGCCGCCGTTCTCGCCCGAGCCCGCATAGATCGAGAAACCAGGGCCCATGTGTTCGGCGTTGGTGTGGGTGTGGATGTTGCACAGGTTCAGCTCGTCCGAAGGCGGGGCGTAGACGAAGCGCGAGGAGTTGCGGCCGTAGGGGTTCGAGATGTCGCGCGGGGTCTGCGGCCCGAAGCCCTGGCAGGTGCCGCCTTTGCCCACGGGCGCCGCGCCGTGCGGATCGGCGCTGCCATGCGCGGCGGGGGCCGGCGCGTGCCCCGAACTGTCGTGCGAGCTGTCGTGGCCGGTCGCAGCTTCGGCGGCGGCGGCGGTGAGGATCAGGGCGGCGAGGGCGGCGGAGAGGCGGTTGGTCATCGGGGCTCCGGCGGGCAAGGGGCGGAATCGGTTGCGGGGAGACTGCCGTCGAGGATTGAACAGCCGGTTAAGAGCCGCTGTTCAGTAGATCGCGTCGGGATAGGGCAGGTCTCTCTCGAGATAGTCCTTGCGCTCGGCGATGGCGCTCCCTCACGCGAGCCCGGAGAACGCCACGAGATAGAGGATGCCGCCGGCGAACAGC
>NZ_JAATOS010000783.1:0-1200 GCF_011806505.1 Salipiger sp. HF18
ACCACCATCAGCCGGGTGCTGGCGCGCAGCATCGGCTGAGCCGCCCGGCCTGCGTCAGTCGGGGATCAGCGCCGCCGCAGCGGTCCGCCGCACCGAGGCGGTGAGCCCCGAAAGCGCCCCTGCCACCAGCCGGTTCACCTGCCAGTAAAGCGCCACGTCGCGCGGCGCGGTGGGCATCAGCGGCACCAGCAGACCCTTGGCAATCGCCTTCACCACCAGCGGCTTGGGGTTCAGCCCCCAGCCGAGCCCCAGCCGCGCGGCTTCGACGAAGCCCTGCGACGAGGGCAGACGGTGGACCGGCGGCGACAGGTTCTCGCCGGTGACCTCGCGCAGCCAGTCGTGCTGCATCCGGTCCTTGGCGTTGAACTGCAGCATCGGCGCTCGGGCAAGGGCGGCGGCGGTGACGCCCTCGGCGAAAAAGCGGCGATGGAAGGACGGCGCACAGGTGGCGACGTAGCGCAGCCGTCCCAGCGGATGGACGTCGCAGCCCTGCACGGCGCGGCCATGGGCGGTGATCGCGGCCGAGACCTCGCCCCGCCGCAGCCAGTCGGCGGAGTGGGTCTCTTCGTCGAGCGCGATGTCGAAGAGCAGGTCCTGCCCGGCCAGCGCCGGCAGGAACCACGTCGAGAGGCTGTCGGCGTTCACCGCCAGCCGCAGCCGCGCCGGGGCGGCGGGCAGCAGCAGATCCCGCGCCAGCGCCGCGTCCAGCAGCGCGATGTCCGAGGCGTGCCGCGCCAGCCTTGCACCGGCGGGGGTGGCGGTGCAGGGGGCGCCGCGCAGCACCAGCGCGGTGCCGATGCGGTCCTCGAGCGCCTTGATCCGCTGCGAGATCGCCGAGGGCGTGACATGCAGCGCGCCGGCGGCGGCCTCGAAGCTGCCGAGACGCAGCACCGCGTCGAGCGCGGCCAGCTGGGCGGGGTCGTGTGACATTAGCAAAACTTATCCAGATACAGATCGTTTAACTAGCCTGATCTGAGGCCGGCTGCTACCTCCGCCCGGCACCACGAGTGCAAGGGCAGGAGAGAGACACATGCAGGCGGCACTGGCGGGCTTTTCACTGGGGATGTCGCTGATCGTGGCGATCGGCGCGCAGAACGCCTTCGTGCTGCGGCAGGGCATCGTGCGGGCGCATGTCTTCCCGGTGGCGGCGATCTGCGCCGCCTCGGACGCGGTGCTGATCGCGGCGGGGGGCGCGGGCTT
>NZ_JAATOS010000784.1:0-1232 GCF_011806505.1 Salipiger sp. HF18
GTCGTCGATGATCGCCACGATGGGGCGGACGGGGCCGGGGGCCGCCGCGTCTGGGGGGATCTCGTCCGGCCTCGGCGACGTCTCGGGCATCTCGGTGTTGAGCCCGGTCGGATCGAGCGCTACCGGTGTGCCGGTGTCCTGAAGATTGAAGAGCGCGACGTAGTGGTCCTCGGGCGTGCCGAGCTTCCAGTAGAGCGCGTATTCGTCGGGCATTCCGGCGTCGGGATCGACCGGACTGCAGCGCGCCGCCAGCAGCTCGAGCTCGAACGGATCCATCAGCAGGGGCGAGAGCGGATCGAGCACCTCCTTCAGCAGCTCGCGCCGCTCGGCCAGCGGGTCGCCGCCGTGCAGGCGCACGAAGATCGGCTGGTAGATGTGCGTGCCCAGGGGCGGCTCGTGACGCTGCCGCAGCATCCAGGAGAACTGCACGTAGGGATCGCGAGGGGCGTTCGGTTCGGCGTCTGCCCATGTCAGCGTCATGGCTGGCTCTCCGTGAAAGGCTTAAACTATGGTGTAAGGAAAACCGACGGTTGAGGGCTGGTCAAGCGAGCCGGAATCGGTAAACACGGGTTTTGCGCAATATTCACGCATGGTTTTCCTGAGAGATTTGATCTTTCTTACCAAATTCGCGCTAAACTCACGGGGAAGCGTCAGATTGCCGTTACGTTAGTTAACAAGGCGCCGAACTTACCAGGTGCCAGAAAAATTCATAACAGGGGCGCTCACTTTCCGCGGCGTCCACGACAAGGGACGATAGCATGTCCGCTCGGACCGATTTTGATATGCCCTGCCTCCGCTTGATTGATGGCGGACGCCAGCCCGGGATGCCGGCTGCTCCGAATCTGCAGCTTCCCGCCGCGCCGCACATGGGCCCCGCCGAACTGGCCGCCGAACTGGCCGAACTCTACGCTCTCTCGCTGGTGCGGGACCTGCCTTTCGAACTCATGCAGAATCCGCACTGCACCGTCTGGATCGATGGCACCACGCGCTTCACCTTGCACGAACTGCTCTGCGAGCTGCGCAGTTTGAGCTGGTTTGACGATCAGGCCCTCCCTGTCCCCGGGCCGATCGAGACGGTCCTCTGCTCCCGGACCGTCTGCGGGGAAGCTGACCATCGCCGGGGCCTTCGGCTCAACGGCGATGGTCAGCTGACCTTGCGCACGCTCTTCCGCGGGGTGGTGGCCCGGCATGGCACAGAGATGCGGCTGTCGGCCTTCCACCGCGCCGATCCC
>NZ_JAATOS010000785.1:0-1226 GCF_011806505.1 Salipiger sp. HF18
GGACGAGCTCGCCCACGCGGCCGGCGCCGACCCGCTCGAATTCCGCCTCTCGCTCGCCCGCGAGGCCTGGGCCCCGGCGGCAGCAGTGCTCGAGGCGGTGCGCGAGATGTCCGGCTGGCGTGCGAAGCCCGAGGGCACCGGGCGCGGCGTCGCCATGTGCTTCAGCTTCGGCACCCCGGTGGCCTGCGTCGTCGAGGTCGCCGGGGAGGACGAGAAGATCCGCCTCACCCGCGCATGGATGGCCGCCGACGTGGGCGTGGCGCTGGATCCCGGCATCATCGACCAACAACTCGTGGGCGGGCTGGTCTACGGGCTCTCGGCGGCGATGATGGGCGAGATCACCTTCGCCGACGGCGCGGTGGAGCAGCAGAACTTCTACGATTACGACGCGCTGCGCCTGAGCCAGATGCCCTTGGTCGAGACCCGCATCCTGCAGACCCAGCGCCACATCAGCGGCATCGGCGAGCCCGGCACGCCCCCTGCCGCCCCGGCCCTGGCCAACGCGATCTTCGACCTGACCGGCGAGCGGCACCGCACCCTGCCGCTCAACCGGGCGGTGGATTTCCGGATCTGAACGGGCGTTTGGCATCCTCCCGAGACGAACCGCCCCCGCACGGATCTCCGCCGGGAGCGCTTTGGAACGGTTTGCCTGATGTCAGCGCTCTGCCCGGTCGCCCTCAGTCAGTGCGGTGGCGGTCAGGCGCAACACCTGTAGACCCAGAAAAACCAGCGCAACCTTGCCACAGAGGCGAAGCGCGACCGGAACCACCGCCCCAGGTCACCCCGGCATCCTTCAAGACCGCCGAATGCGCCCCAACCGGCGACTACGGTCCGTCAAGGCCAGGCACCCCGCCACCAGACCGCGCAATCTCTGCCGAAAACCACGCCCCAGCCGTCGCCCGGCCCCGCCCGGCCAAGCGCGACAAGATCAGGCCGATATCCGCTGCGGCGCCCGTCGCCGCGCCGCCGCGAACTCGCGCACCGCGTTGCCGAAGGCCTCGAAGAGCGGCCGCGACACCGGGTCGTTGGCCGCGTCCCACTCCGGGTGCCACTGCACCGACATGGTGAACCCGGGCGCGCCCTTCACGTAGAGCGCTTCGGGCGTGCCGTCCGGCGCGAAGCCCTCGATCTCGATGCGGGCACCGGGGCGCTTGATCCCCTGCCCGTGCAGCGTGTTGGTCATCACCTCGGGCGCACCGAAGAGCCGGTGGAAACAGCCGCCCTCC
>NZ_JAATOS010000786.1:0-1225 GCF_011806505.1 Salipiger sp. HF18
TGCTGCTGGTCTTCGTCGATTGCGTGAAGGAACTGCCCGCGACGCTGCTGCTGCGGCCCTTCAACTACGAGACGCTGGCCACCCGGGTGCACGAGCAGGCCTCGCTCGAGAACCTCGGCGGCGCGGCCCCTGCCGCGGTGCTGGTGATCGCGGTCGGCCTCGCGGCGGTGGGGCTGCTCGCCCGCGCGAACCGCTAGATTGCGCTTGCAAGCGAGGGCCGGGCTGGCATATCCATGCCGCCACGGTGCCCCTATAGCTCAGCTGGTAGAGCAACTGATTTGTAATCAGTAGGTCCGCGGTTCGAGTCCGTGTGGGGGCACCAGGATCCTTCCTCCTTGCCGAAGCCTTGCGCACCATTGCCTGCCGAAAGCCTGCGACGCGTGGCGAGATCGGCGAGGCTGTCCCAAGGCGCTTGACCTCGGGAGGCGCTTTCTCTAACAAGCGGCATCCGCAAGGCCCCGGATTCGTCCGGGGCTTCGTGTTTGTTCGCGAGAACATCTAACCGGGCACCTTCGGGGGCCTATACTACCGGCCACCTGCAGGCAGCCTGTCCCCGCGACAGCAGACCGAGGGGGCTGTAACATAGGGTGGATTCTCCACCCGTCTGCAAACGGAAGACAGAAGCATGGCACTCAAGTCGTACAAGCCGACGACGCCGGGCCAGCGCGGGCTGGTGCTGATCGACCGTTCGGAGCTGTATAAAGGACGTCCCGTCAAGGCCCTCACCGAGGGTCTGACCAAGTCGGGCGGCCGGAACAACACCGGACGGATCACTGCACGCCGCCGCGGCGGTGGCGCAAAGCGTCTCTACCGGATCGTCGATTTCAAGCGGAACAAGTTTGACATCAACGGTATCGTTGCACGCATCGAATACGACCCGAACCGGACCGCATTCATCGCACTCGTCCAGTATGACGATGGCGAGCAGGCCTACATCCTCGCGCCCCAGCGTCTCGCCATCGGCGACAAGGTGGTCGCGTCCGCGAAGGCCGACATCAAGCCCGGCAACGCAATGCCCTTCTCGGGCATGCCGATTGGCACGATCGTCCACAACATCGAGCTGAAGCCCGGCAAGGGCGGCCAGATCGCACGCGCCGCGGGCACCTACGCCCAGTTCGTCGGCCGCGATGGCGGCTACGCCCAGATCCGCCTGTCCTCGGGCGAACTGCGCATGGTGCGTCAGGAATGCATGGCCACCGTCGGTGCCGTGTCGAACCCCGACAAC
>NZ_JAATOS010000787.1:0-1223 GCF_011806505.1 Salipiger sp. HF18
CGCCCCGTCGAGCGCCGCCTCGGCATCTTCCAGCGACATGCCCTTGGCGGGCACGACGACCAGCCCGAAGGTGGTGTCGTCGTAGGAACTCGCGTCGTAGAAGGTCCCGGTATAGAGCGCCTTGCGGGTCTCGAACTGCAACTTGCGGTTCAGCACCGAGGTCTGGCCGCCGCCGAGGATCTTGTCGAGCAGCACCAGCGCCGCGGCCTCGCGCTGCGCGCCGGGGTCACGCTCGGGCGCGAGGTAGGTGCGCATGACGTAGGGCTGCGCGACGCGGGCGTCCTTGAAGACCAGCCGGCGTTCGGCGCTCTGCGGCGGTTCCTGCGGGCGTTCTCGCGGGGCACCGACCCCGGGGGTGGCGGCAAGCGGGCCGTAATGTTCCTCGGCCAGCTGCCGGACCTCGTCCGGGGTCACGTCGCCCGCCACGATGACGATGGCGTTGTTGGGCGCGTAATTGCGGTGGTAGAAGGCGTTGGCATCCTCAAGACCCAGCGTCTCCATCTCGTGCCGCCAGCCGATGATCGGCACGCCGTAGCGGTGGTTGAGGTACTGCGCCGCCCCCATCTGCTCGCGCATCAGCGCCGACGGGTCGTTCTCGGTGCGCATGTTGCGCTCTTCGATAATGACGTCGCGCTCGGTCAGGATGTCCTCTTCCGACAGGTCGAGGTTCACCATCCGGTCCGCTTCCATCTCCATCATCAGCCCGAGCCGGTCGGCGGCGACGCGCTGGTAATAGGCGGTCTGGTCGTAGGAGGTGAAGGCGTTGTCGGTGCCGCCGTTCTCGGCGACCACCCGCGAGAACTCGCCGGGTTCGAGCGTCTTGGTGCCCTTGAAGAGCAGGTGTTCGAGGAAATGCGCGACGCCGGAATGGCCTGCGGTCTCGTCCGCCGATCCTGCCTTGTACCAGACCATGTGGACCACGACCGGGGCCCGGTGATCCTCGACCACCACGACCTCGAGACCGTTGTCGAGGGTGAAGGTCGAGACCTGGTCACCCGTTTCCGGCGTGGCGGGCGACTCCTGCGCGGGCGCGGGTGGCGCGGCAAGGCAGAGGGCGGCGGCGGCGGCCGCGGCGAGCTTCTTCATGGGCACCTTTCCCCGGTTCTTGAGCCGTCCGGACCCCGGACGCGCCGACCAACCTATCCGCATGCGGAAAGGGTGCAAGCGGGGCTTGCGCGATCGTGAAGCGGCGGCATCGGCCCGTGGATCCCGCGTGCCGGGGT
>NZ_JAATOS010000788.1:0-1221 GCF_011806505.1 Salipiger sp. HF18
CCAGCCGGCCTCAGCCCGAGACCATGCGCTTGAACCAGCCCTTCTTCTTGCCCTCGGCACCGGCGTCGCCCTCGGCTTCCGGCGCTTGGTCCGGATCCGCGGGGCCTTCGACGGCCTCCTGGAAATTGGTGAAGAACTGGTCCGCCATCTTCTTGGCGAAGCCGTCGATGATCCGGCTGCCGAGCTGGGCCAGCTTGCCGCCCACCTTGGCCTCGACCTCGTAGTGCAGCACCGTGATGCCGTCGCCCTTTTCGGTCAGCGTCACGTCGGCGCCGCCCTTGGCAAAGCCTGCGGCCCCGCCCTTGCCGTCCCCCGACAGGGTCAGGCTTTCCGGTTCGTTCAGGTTCGACAGCGTGACCTTGCCCTGGAAGGTCGCCTTCACCGGGCCGACCTTCTGCACCACCGTGGCCTCGAACCCCTCCTCGGGGGACCCGGTCATCTCGGTGCAGCCGGGCACGCATTGCTTCAGCACCTCTGGATCGAGGATCGCGGCCCACACCACCTCGCGCGGGGCGTTGATCTCGCGGGTATCGCTCATATGCATCTGGAGAGCCTCCCTTCCTTCCGTGCCACCACACTACACGGTCGCAGGCGGTGGCATATTAGACCAATGGCGTAGCCCGGACTCGCCCGGGGCCACCGCCTTCTGGAGGGCAGCATGTCGAAAGCCCCAGCGGCTGCCAAGGTCTTTCTGATCAAAAAACAGCCGGGCAACGCAACGCCGTGCGGATCAGCCGCCGGCATAGACCTCGAGCGTCGGAAGGTCAGTGAGCGGCGCCTCGATGAGCCGCATCGCCGCGAGCGAGATCCGGCTGCCCGAGGTGGTCGCCCCGTCGATCGGGAGAAGCTCGACCTGCGCCGACTTGCCCGAGCCGGGGTAGCGCACCCGCCCCTGCGTGGGCGACGTGACCAGCGGCGTCTCGAGCCAGAACCCGGGCTTCGACGGATCGCCGAGCGATGCCACCGATGTTCCGAGCGAACGCTCTCCCCCCGCCTTGGGCGCAGCCGCGGCGGCGCGCTCATCGGCGGTGGTGGTGTCGAACTGCTCGGCCGTGCGCGCATTGGCAGCCGGCGCCACCGAGGCGGGGCGCGCCTGCGGCCGGGCCGCGGCCTCCTCGGCCGGTTGCGGCGGGGGGGTTGCGGCAGGGCGGGGCTCGGCACAGGCGGCCAGCGCGGCAAGGGGGGGCAGCGGGGGGGGCTGCACGATGTTTATTTTCACGA
>NZ_JAATOS010000789.1:0-1219 GCF_011806505.1 Salipiger sp. HF18
ACCAGCACCATCGCCTCGGTCGCGCCGAGGCCGAAAAGCGCTGCCACACCCGCCGCCAGAACCGGCATCGCCAGGAGCCGCAGCGCGCCGTTGCCGACCAGCGCCACCACGTCCTTGCGCATCGCGACCGGACGCAGCGCCGCGCCGACGCAGAGCAGGCCGAGCGGCAGGCTGCCGCGGGCCAGAAGCTCGAGGAAGGTGCCTCCGCCGAACGGCAGGCCGATGCCCGAGAGCGCCAGCACGATGCCCACGATGCAGGCGAGGATCAGCGGGTTGCGCAGCATCGCCCGCCCGAGCCCCAGCGGATCGCGAAGCGCGTTGGCCTCGGTCAGCGCCATGATCGACAGCACGTTCACCAGCGGCACGGTCACCGCGAGGTAGACCGCCGCCCGGCCGATGCCCTCGGGGCCGGACAGGCTCGTGACGATGGCAAGCCCGAGATAGGTGTTGAAGCGCACCACGCCCTGCAGCGCCGGCCCGAAGCGCGAGGCGGGGACGCCGCGGATCCGGCGGGCCAGCAGCATGAAGAGCGCCGCGATACAGACCGTGGCGATGGCCGCCGCGCCGAGCTTCAGGATCGCGGGATCGCGCACAGGCGCTTTCATGAGGCTCGCGACCAGCAGCGCGGGGAAGAGGATGAAGTAGTTCATCCGCTCGGCGGCGGGCCAGAAGCCGGGCTCGGGGAACCCGGCGCGGGCCAGCACGTAGCCGAGGCAGATCAGCGCGAAGAGCGGCCAGATGGTCAGGATGAGCACGTCGGATCCTCGGCGGCTGGGATGGCGGAGCGTCCCGCCAGCCCTAGCACCGGGCGCCTGTCCTGTTCCAGACGTCCCGGGCTGCGCGGGCAGAGAAAGCCGCGGCCCGGCGAGGCCGCGCGCGCAGGATCAGCGCTTGCCGCGGCGGGGCGGCTCGTTGCCGCCGGCACCGGGCTTGCGCGGGGTGCGGGCGCCGGGCTTGGCGCCACCCGGCGGGGTGAAGCGGCGCGAGGCGTCGCGGGCGTCGGGCGCGGGACCGGCGGACTTGCCCTTGGGCTTGCTGTCGCCGAACTTGCCGGGCCTGTCGCCGAACTTGCCCGCAGGCTTGCGTGCGCCGTCGCCGGTCTTGCCACCAGGCTTGCCGTCACGCTTGGGCTTTCCGAACCCGCCATCACGCGCCTTGTCGGACTTCGGCTTTCCGAAGCCGCCATCCCGGGGCTTGTCCTTGCCGTAGCCACCCTCGC
>NZ_JAATOS010000790.1:0-1217 GCF_011806505.1 Salipiger sp. HF18
TGACGCGGACTCCCCCGGGATATTTTTGGCCATTGGAAGACGAGGAGTGGTGCCGGTCTTCCGATGTTTCGCGGGGTGTCGGGCGCAGATGTGCAGGAGGCGCTCCGGCCGCGGGCACCGGGGGCGATCGCGTGCGGCGGTTCAGACCCGAGAGATCTGCCCGCCGCTCACCGCCGCCGCGACGCCGGTGGTGCCCGGCGCCGAGGTCGGCAGGCCGCGCAGCACCCGCACCGCGAGATAGGCGAAGGCCTGCGCCTCGAGCATGTCGCCATCGAGCCCCACGGACTCGACCGGCGCGACCTCGCAATCGAGCCCCGCCGCCAGCATTGCCATCATCACCGGGTTGTGGCGCCCGCCACCGGTGACCAGCACCCGCTCGGGCGGGCCTGGGCAATGCTCCATGCCCAGCATCACCGCGGTGGCGGCCATGGCGGTCATGGTCGCGGCGGCATCCGCGTCGGGGAGCCCGCGCACCAGATCCACCATCAGCGAGAAATCGTCCCGGTCCAGGGACTTGGGCGGCATCTTGCGGAAGTAGGCCTCTTCGAGGAAGAGTTCGAGCGCGCCGTCGACCACCGCGCCCTGTGCTGCCAGCCCGCCGTCGCGGTCGCAGTCGAGCCCCAGCCGCTCGGCCACGAGGTCGTTGAGCGGGGCGTTGGCGGGGCCGGTGTCGAAGGCGAGCAGCGCGCCTTCGTCTTCGGGCGCGGATTTCGAAGGGTTGATCCAGGTCAGGTTGCCGACGCCGCCGAGGTTCAGGAAGGCCACGGGCGCCGTGGCGCCGATCCATTTCGCGCAGGCGAAGTGGAAGAACGGCGCCAGCGGCGCGCCCTCACCGCCGAGCGCCACGTCTGCCGAGCGGAAATCCCAGACCACGTCGCGGCAGAGCGCTCTGGCCAGCGCATCGCCGTCGCCCAGCTGGTGCGTGCCCCGGCCGCGCGGCTCATGCGCCAGCGTCTGGCCGTGGAACCCGACCACCTCCGCCTGCGGAAAGCCCGCGAGCAGCTCTGCATGTGCGCCCTGCACCACCTCGAGTGCGGCCCCCGTGTCCTCGCCCGGCCAGCGCCCCAGCGCCGCCTTCAGCGCCGCCCGCTCCGACGCCGTGTAGGGCCGGTAGCCGCTTTCGCCGAAGGCCAGGATCTGCTGCCCGTCGGTCTGCACCAGTGCCGCGTCGACCCCGTCGAGTGATGTTCCCGACATCGCCCCGAGCGCCCACAGCG
>NZ_JAATOS010000791.1:0-1217 GCF_011806505.1 Salipiger sp. HF18
ACCTCGGTCGTCTCTTCCGGTGTCTCGGCCGAGAGCGTGCCCGCGGCCATGTCGGCAAAGCTCGAGCCCAGCCGCGCCTCGGCGGCCCCGTCCGAGCCTTCGATCTCGACCGGCGGCCCGTCGGGCATCAGGGCCAGCGCCAGCGCGCCATGGGCGCTGAAGGCCAGCAGCAGCGCCAGCACCTTGCGCATTCGCGATTGCGCGATCATTCCAGCCCCCTTTCACTGACGATGACGACGCGCTCGGCACCGCCGCTGCGCAGGGCGCGGGCCAGTGCGACAAGATCCTCGGCGGGCAGCTCTCGGTCGGGGATCAGCCGCACCACGGCCAGCCCCTCTTCGCCGCGCGCCTCGAGAAAGGCCTCGGGCGTGGCGATGTCCTGCCCGGCAAGGCTCATGCGCCCGTCGGGATGCACCACCAGCGCGTCGGCCGGGGGCGAGGTGGACTCGAGGTCGCGGGTGTTCACCAGCTTCAGCGCGCTGTCGATGGGCTGCGCCAGCGTGCCCGCCACCAGGAAGAACATCAGGAACACGATGTTGATCAGCGCGATGGTGTTCTCGCGTTCGGGTTTGGGCGGTCTCGCGCGCATCACGATGCTCCCAGGATGGCCGGGGCGAAGCCCGGCACGCCGCGCAGCACCACCAGCAGGTCGGTCAGGCGCTGGGCGCTCACCCCCGGCTGCAGCGACACGATGAGCGGCTGCGGCTCCTCGTCTTCGGCCCCGGCGCGGCGCTCGGCCAGCGCCTCGGGCAGCGCCTCGAGCGCCAGCTCGGCGCTGTTGAGCCGCGCCGTCTCGGGCCCGAGCTGCAGGAACAGCGGCCGCGCCGTCGAACTGGTCGCCGCCCCGGCACCGCCGGCGGTCAGCTCGACCTCGGCGAACTTGCTGAAGGTCGAGCTCAGCATGAAGAAGAGCAGGAGCAGGAAGATGACGTCGATCAGCGACGTCATCGACAGCTTGCGCCTGCGCCGGACCTTACGCATGGGCCGGGGCCCCGTCGGCGGCGCGCAGGGCAGCGGCCTGGCCGCCCGAGGGCGAGAGAGCGCTGCGGATGCACCTCTCGGCGAGCACGCGCTCGGCCTCCATGCGGCTCTCGAACCAGCTCAGGATCAGCGAGGTCGGCATGGCGACCGCAAGGCCCACGGCGGTGGTCAGCAGCGCCACCCAGATGCCGCCGGCAAGGATCGACGGATCGACCTGGCTGCCCGCGTCCTGCAGC
>NZ_JAATOS010000079.1:0-13935 GCF_011806505.1 Salipiger sp. HF18
GGGCTGAACGCGCCGGGCGAGACCGTGGTGATCGAGCGCGAGGCGACGCGCGACCATTCCGAGCGGATGCTGGCGGGCTTCGGCGCGCAGGTCAGCACCGAGACCACCCGCGAGGGCCGGGTCATCACCCTGACCGGCCAGCCCGAGCTGCGGCCGCAGGTGATCGTGGTGCCGCGCGACCCGAGCTCGGCCGCCTTCCCGGTCTGCGCCGCGCTGATCACCGAGGGCTCGGACGTGCTGGTGCCCAACATCGGCCTCAACCCGACCCGCGCGGGCCTGTTCTTCACCCTGCAGGACATGGGCGCGGATCTCACCTTCGAGAACGAACGCGAGGAGGGCGGCGAGCCGGTCGCCGACCTGCGGGCGCGGTTCTCGCCGGAGGAAGTCGTGACGCTGACGCTGGAGTTCTACCGGCGCAACTACATCGAGGGGCTGTTCCTGTCCTCGGGGATCATCCGCTCGCCGGACGAGACCATGGGAGACATGGTCCGCATCGCCCGGATGCTGCGGACCGAGCACCGCTTCCGCGGCTACATCCACCTCAAGACCATCCCCGACGCCGCGCCCGAGCTGATCGAGCAGGCGGGGCTTTACGCCGACCGCCTCTCGATCAACGTCGAGCTGCCCACCGACCGCGCCGTGCAGTCCTATGCCCCCGAGAAGAGCCCGGACCAGATCCGCCGCGCCATGGCCGACGTCCGCCTGAAGCGCGAGGCCCGGAAGGAGCGCAGCTTCACCGGCAAGCGGCCGGCGCGCTTTGCCCCCGCGGGCCAGTCGACGCAGATGATCGTCGGTGCCGACGGTGCTGATGACGCGACGATCCTGCGGACCTCGACCCGGCTCTATTCGAGCTACCGGCTGAAGCGGGTCTATTATTCGGCCTTCTCGCCGATCCCCGACAGCTCTGCCGCGCTGCCGCTGATCAAGCCGCCGCTGATGCGCGAGCACAGGCTCTATCAGGCGGACTGGCTGCTGCGCTTCTACGGTTTCGGGGTCGACGAGATCGCCGCCTCCACTGCCGGCGGGCTGCTGGATCTTGAGGTCGACCCGAAGCTCGCCTGGGCGCTGGCCAACCGGCACCTGTTCCCGGTCGACGTGAACCGCGCCGAGCGCGAGACGCTCTTGCGGGTTCCGGGGCTGGGGACCAAGACTGTTGGCCGGATCCTCGCCACGCGGGGTCACCGCACCCTGCGCTACGAGGACCTGCGGCGGATGGGGGCGAACCTCAAGCAGGCCAAGCCCTTCATCACCCTGCTCGACTGGCGCCCGCGGGCGCTGGGCGACGCCGCAGACCTGCGCGCCCGCTTCGCGCCGCCGCCCGAGCAGCTGCAGCTGATCTGATGCGCTGCGTGGTGCTTCCCGAGATCGGCACCTTCGAGGGCTGGCGCGACGAGGCGCGGGCGCTGCTGGCCGAGGGTGTACCACCCGAAGAGGTGCTCTGGCAGCGCGGGGCGGGCGAGGCCGACCTCTTCGCGGGCGCCCCCGCCGCGGCGCCCACGCCCGGAGGCGGCGCGGTGACGGTGCCCCGCGGCTTCGTGGAACTCGCCCGGCTGGCGGTCTGCCACGCCGACCCCGAGCGCTTCGCCCGGCTCTACGCGCTGCTCTGGGCGCTGGGCCGCGACCGACGCCTGCTCGAGGATCGCGCCGACCCGCTGGTCGACCGGCTGGAGCGCATGGCCAAGGAGGTGCGCCGCGACCGCCACAAGATGACCGCCTTCGTGCGCTTCCGAGAGCTGGGCGATGCGGAGGCCGGGCGCCGGCGCTTCGCCGCGTGGTTCGAGCCGTCGCACCACATCCTCGAGCTGACCGCGCCCTTCTTCGTGCGGCGCTTCGGCGACATGGACTGGTCGATCCTCACCCCCGACCTCTCGGCGCATTTCGAGGCGGGCACGCTGCGCTTCGGCGCCGCGGCGGCGCGGCCCGACCTGCCCGAGGACGCGGCCGAGGATCTCTGGCGCACCTATTTCCGCAACATCTTCAACCCCGCGCGGGTGAAGCTGAAGGCGATGCAGGCGGAGATGCCGAAGAAATACTGGCGCAACATGCCCGAGACCGCGCTCATCCCCGAAATGGTCGCCTCGGCACAGGCGCGGGCCCGCGAGATGGCCGCCGCCGCGCCCACGGTCGCGCCGCCGCGTGCCGAGCGCATCGGCGAACGGCTGCGCGCCGCCCGGGTGCCCGAGCCGGGAGACGATCTCGCCGCGGGGCTCGCCGCCTGCCGCCGCTGCCCGCTCTGGGAAAACGCCACCCAGCCGGTGCCGGGGGAGGGGCCTCTGAATGCGCCGCTGATGATCGTGGGCGAGCAG
This sequence comes from Salipiger sp. HF18, assembly GCF_011806505.1. Lineage (NCBI taxonomy): Bacteria > Pseudomonadati > Pseudomonadota > Alphaproteobacteria > Rhodobacterales > Roseobacteraceae > Salipiger > Salipiger sp. HF18. The sequence continues at coordinate 2,307 of NZ_JAATOS010000079.1, forward strand.
CCGGGCGATCTCGAGGATCTCGAGGGCCGGCCCTTCGTGGGGCCCGCGGGCCAGCTCTTCGACGAGGTCGCGGCGCGGGCCGGGCTCGACCGGGCGCGCGCCTACGTCACCAACGCGGTGAAGCACTTCAAGTTCGCCGCCCGCGGCAAGCGCCGCATTCACCAGTCGCCGACACAGGGAGAAATCCAGCATTGCCGCTGGTGGCTGGACCTGGAGCGCGCGCAGGTGAAGCCGCGGCTGATCCTCGCCATGGGGGCCACCGCTCTGGACAGCCTGACAGGCGACCGCCGCGGCCTGCTGACCCGGCGCGGCGGCGTCGAGCAGACGGCGGAGGGCACGCCGGTGCTGGTCACCGTGCACCCGTCCTACCTGCTGCGGCTGCCCGCGACCGAGCGCGCGGCTGCGGAAGCGGCCTTCGAGGCGGACCTGCGTCGTGCGGCCGAGATGCTGGGGCAATAGGGGCCTCTGCTCCCTCGGCGCGTGCCGCGCCTCACCCCCGGAGTTTACCTTGCAAGATGAAGATGGGGCGTTGCGCGGGACCCCGTCCTTCATCTTGCCGGATAAACTCCCGCCGGAGGCAGGCCGTCCGGTGCCGCCGGAACGGCGCCGGGGGCAGGGCGTGAGTCTTCAGCCGCGCCAGGCGAAGAAGTCTGCGCCGGCCCTTGCCAGAAGCTGCTGCGCGAGCAGGCGCCCGAGCTCGGGGCCGTTGTCGGCGGGGCCGGTGATCTCGCCCGCGTGCGAGGCGCTGCCGTCCGGCGCGAGCAGCTCGCCGCGCAGGCGTAGCGCGGTGCCGTCGAGTTCAGCGAGCCCGGCGATCGGCGTCTCGCAGGAACCGTCGAGTTCGGCGAGGAAGGCGCGTTCGGCGCCGAGACGGAGCGCGGTGTCGCGGTCGTGGATCGCGGCCAGCATCTCGGCGGCGCGGCTGTCGTCGCTGCGGCGCTCGATGCCGATGGCGCCCTGCGCCACCGCGGGCAGCATCTCGTCCGGCGACATGGCGGTCATCGGCACGTCGGTCATGCCCATCCGGTTCAGCCCTGCCATCGCCAGGAAGGTCGCCGCGGCCACACCGTCCTCGAGCTTCTTCAGCCGGGTCTGCAGGTTGCCGCGGAACTCCACCACACTGAGATCCGGGCGCCGGTTCAGCAACTGCGCCCGGCGGCGCAGCGACGAGGTGCCGACCACGGTGCCCGCGGGCAGGTCGGCAAGGCCGCCATGGCCGGGCGAGATGAAGGCGTCGCGCACGTCCTCGCGCGGCAGGTAGCAGTCGAGCATCAGCCCCTCGGGCTGCAGCGTCGGCATGTCCTTCATCGAGTGCACAGCGATGTCGATGCCGCCCGCCATAAGCTGCTCTTCGATCTCCTTGGTGAAGAGCCCCTTGTTGCCGATCTCCTTCAGCGGACGGTCGGCGGCGATCATCGAGCGGTCGTCGCCGGTGGTCCGGATGACGACGATCTCGAAGGCCTCTGGCGACAGCGCGAAGGTGTCGCAGAGGCGGTCGCGGGTCTCGTGGGCCTGGGCCAGCGCCAGCGGCGAGCCGCGGGTGCCGATCCGGAGCGGCTGGTCGGGGGAAGGAAGCGCGCGTGTCATGGCCAGAGCTTTATGTCGCGGGATTGCGTGTGGCAATGGGGCGTGAATTGACATATTGCCGCCTGCGACACCGAACTTGGGAGGCCGCGACATGACAAAGACCATCCTTCGGGCACTGGCCGGGGAAACGCTGCCCACACCGCCGATCTGGATGATGCGGCAGGCCGGGCGCTACCTGCCGGAATACAAGGCCACCCGGGCGCAGGCAGGCGACTTCCTGTCGCTGTGCTACAACCCCGAACTGGCCGCCGAGGTCACCCTGCAGCCGATCCGCCGCTACGGCTTCGACGCGGCGATCCTGTTCGCCGACATCCTGCTGCTGCCGCAGGCGCTGGGCGCGGACCTGTGGTTCGTCACCGGCGAGGGGCCGCGGCTGTCGACGATCACCACCGAGGCCGGTTTCGACAAGCTTGGCCGCGGCGAGATGATCCACGACACGCTGAACCCGATCTACGAGACGGTGAAGATCCTGCGCCGCGAGCTGCCCTCCGAGACCACGCTGATCGGCTTCGCCGGGGCGCCCTGGACCGTGGCGACCTACATGATCGCCGGGCGCGGCACCCCGGACCAGGGGCCGGCGCATGCGCTCAAGGCCGAGAACCGGGCGCTCTTCGAGAAGATCATCGAGCGGCTGACCGAGTCGACGATCGACTACCTCTCGGCGCAGGTCGAGGCCGGGGCCGAGGTGGTCAAGCTCTTCGACAGCTGGGCCGGGTCGCTCGACGGCGAGGATTTCCAACGCTACGCGCTCGAGCCCGCGCGGATCATCACACGGGAGCTCAAGGCGCGGCATCCGGGCCTTCCCGTCATCGTCTTCCCGCGGCAGGCGGGCGAGGGCTATGTCGGGTTCCACGAGGCCACCGGCGCCGATTGCGTGGCGGTCGATGACAGCGTGACGCCCGAGTGGGCGGCCGAACACGTGCAGGTCTCGGGCTGCGTGCAGGGCAACCTCGCCTCGTCGCACATGGTGACCGGGGGCGACGCGCTCGTGGCCGAGACGCGGCGCGTGGTGAGGGCCTTCTCGAAGGGGCCGCACATCTTCAACCTCGGCCATGGCATCACGCCGGACGCGGACCCCGAGAACGTGCAGCTGATGATCGACACCGTGCGCGAAGGTGCCACGCAGGACGCCTGAGGGTCTCGATACCGCCGAAAACGAAAGCGCCGCCCGGCTGGGGCGGCGCTTTTGCGTTTGAGGGGGCGGGCTACTCCGCCGCGATGCCGTCGGTGAACTGCAGCCGTGCGAGCCGGGCGTAGAGCCCGCCCTCGGCCACCAGCGCGGCATGCGAGCCCTGTGCCACGATGCGCCCCTGATCCATGACCACGATGCGGTCGGCCTTCTTCACCGTCGCCAGCCGGTGCGCCACGATGATCGTGGTGCGGCCTTCGGCGAGCCGGTCCACCGCCGCCTGCACCGCGCGTTCGCTCTCGGCGTCGAGCGCCGAGGTCGCCTCGTCAAGCAGCAGCACCGGCGCGTCGCGCAGTATTGCGCGGGCGATGGCGATGCGCTGCTTCTGGCCGCCCGAGAGCATCACGCCGCGCTCGCCCAGATAGGTGTCGTAGCCTTCGGGCAGGGCCGAGATGAAGCCGTCCGCGGCGGCGGCCTTCGCGGCCTCCTCGATCTCGGCGTCGGTGGCGTCGGGGCGGCCGAAGCGGATGTTGTCGCGTGCGGAGGCGGCGAAGATCACCGGATCCTGCGGCACCAGCGCGATGTGCTGACGGAAGTCGTCGCGGGCGAGCGCATCCAGCGCCACGCCATCGAGCGTCACCCGGCCCGCATCGGGGTCGTAGAAGCGCTGGATCAGCTGCACAATGGTGGTCTTGCCGGCGCCCGAGGGGCCAACCAGCGCCACGGTCTCGCCGGGACGGATGATGATGTCGAGATCCGCCAGCGCCGAGACGCCGGGCCGCGACGGGTACGAGAACTGCACGTGCTCGAAGCCGATCTCGCCGCGCACCGGGGCGGGCAGCCGCTGCGGGGCGGCGGGATCCTGCACCGCGTCCTCTGTCTCGAGCAGTTCGACCAGCCGCTCGGTGGCGCCGGCGGCGCGCTGCAGCTCGCCGAAGATCTCGGACAGCGCCGCGACGGCGCCCGCGACCATGACCGAGTAGATCACGAACTGCACAAGCGCACCGGCGCTCATGTCGCCCGCGCGCACATCCCAGGCGCCCATCCAGAGCACGCCGACGATGCCGGTGAAGACGAGGAAGATGACGATGGCGGTCATCAGCGCCCGGACCCAGATCCGGCGCCGCGCCGCGTCGAAGCTCTTTTCGGTGACCTCGCCGAAGGTCCCGCGCGAGATCGTCTCGTGGGTGAAGGCCTGAACGGTCTGCACCGCGGCCAGTGCCTCGGCGGCGTTGCCCGAGGAGACCGCGATCCAGTCCTGGTTCTCGCGGCTGAGCTTGCGCAGGCGGCGGCCCAGCGTGAGGATCGGCACGATCACCACGGGCACCAGCAGCAGCACCAGCCCGGTGAGCTTGGCCGAGGTCAGCAGCATCAGCACCAGCCCGCCCGCCATCATCAGCACGTTGCGCAGCGCGATGGAGACCGAGGAACCGATGACCGACTGGATCAGCGTGGTGTCGGTGGTGATCCGGCTCAGTACCTCGCCGGTCATGATCTTCTCGTAGAACACCGGCGAAAGGCCGATGACCCGGTCGAAAACCGCCTTGCGGATGTCGGCCACCACGCGTTCGCCCAGCCGGGTGACCAGCGCGTAGCGGGCGGCGGTGCCGATCGCCAGCAGCGCCGCAATGCCGAGCGCCGCGGTGAAGTAGTAGTCGAGCAGCGCGCCGTCCTCGGCGTTGAAGTTGTCGACCACCCGGCGCACCGCCATGGGCAGGGTCAGCGACACCGTCGCGGTGGCGATCAGCGCCAGCGTGGCGGCGAACATCAGCCCCTTGTAGGGCAGCATGAAGGGCAGCAGTGCCCGGAGCGAGCCAAGCCTGCGGGACTTGCCGCGCTCTTCCGCGATTGCCGATGCGGGGTTTCCGTGTGCCATGCCGTCTCCTGTCCTGCGCGAAGGTCTTTTGCCACGGTTCGCGCAGGAATCAAGGCGCAGCATGCCGCAAGGGCGACGATGGTCCGGGCACGGCGCGGGAGCAGCGTGCGTGTCGGGGGCTCATGGGGAAGGATCTGGAGCGGGCGACGGGAATCGAACCCGTATCATCAGCTTGGAAGGCTGAGGTCTTACCATTACACAACGCCCGCGCATTGACGGCTTGCATATTTCATGGGGTCTGGGGCGTCAAGACCGGCGATGCGGGACTTGCCGTCGGCGCCGCCGCGGCTAGGCTTGGCGGATGGAATTGCTGATCGTCTATCACTCGCGCACCGGCGGCAGCCGCGCCATGGCCGGGGCCGCGGCGGAGGCGGCGCGCGCCGAGGCGCCGACGGTGCTGAAGGCCGCCGCCGACGCGGGGCCCGAGGATCTGCTGCGGGCCGACGGCTACCTCTTCTGCGCGCCCGAGAACCTCGCGGCGCTGTCAGGAATGATGAAGGAATTCTTCGACCGCTGCTATTACCCGGTGCTGGGCCGGATCGAGGGGCGGCCCTATGCGCAGATGATCTGCGCCGGCTCGGATGGCGAGGGTGCGGCCCGCCAGACCGCCCGCATCGCCACCGGCTGGCGCCTGCGCGAGGTGCAGCCGCCGCTCATCGTCTGCACCCACGCCCAGACGTCCGAGGCGATCCTCGCGCAGAAGACGATCCCCGAGACCGAGCTCGACCGCTGCCGCGAGCTGGGCGCGGCGATGGCGGCGGGGCTCAGCCTCGGGGTGTTCTGAGCCTCACTCGCCGAGTGCGATGCCCTCGCGGCGCGGATCGGCACCGCCCTTCAGCCCGTCGCCCACGGCGATGGCGTGCAGCCCCGAGTTCAGCTCGCGCACGCTCACCTCGTAGCCGAGCTCGGTGAGCGGCGTCTCGAGATCGGCGGCAGGGGTGCCTTCCTCGAGGTCGTAGGTGCCGAAGCGGTTGACGAAATGCGGCATCGCCACAGCCTGCTGAACGTCCATGCCCCAGTCGATATGCGCGACGATGGCCTGCGCCACGTAGCCGATGATGCGGCTGCCGCCGGGGCTGCCGATCACCAGCACCGGGGCGCCGTCCCGGGTCACGATGGTGGGGGACATCGACGAGCGCGGACGCTTGCCGGGCTCGACGCGGTTGGCGATGGGCACGCCGTCGCGTTGGCTGCGGAAGGAGAAATCGGTGAGTTCGTTGTTGAGCAGGAAGCCCCGCGCCATGACCCGCGAGCCGAAGCCGTTCTCGATGGTGGTGGTCATCGACAGCGCGTTGCCCTGCGCGTCGACGATGGAGATGTGCGAGGTCGAGGGCAGCTCGATGCTCTCGTCATCGGCCAGCAGCATGGCGTGGTCCCACGCCGGGTTGCCCGCCGCGACCTCGGGCAGGGCGTCGTCGCCGGCCAGAAGCTCGGCCCGCGAGGCGAGGTAGTCGGGTGCCACGAGGCCCTTCACCGGCATCGGTACGAAGTCGCTGTCGGCCATGTAGCGGTCACGGTCGGCGAAGGCGAGGCGCGAGGCGTCGCCGATCAGCCGCCATGCCTCGGGGCTCTCCGGGCCAAGCGCCGCGAGGTCGTAGCTGTCGAGCATCCCGAGGATCTGCCCCACGGTCAGCGCTCCCGACGAGGGCGGGCCCATGCCGCAGACCTCGTGGGCGCGGTACGCCGCGCAGACCGCCGGGCGCTCGACCACCCGGTAGCGCATCAGGTCGAGCGTCGAGAGCTTGCCGGGGTTGCCCTCGGCGCCCCGGACGGCGGCGACGATGTCCTCGGCGATCTCGCCGGTATAGAAGGCATCTGCGCCTTCGCTGGCGATGCTCCGCAGGGTCGCGGCGTAGTCGGGGTTGGTCAGGCGGCTGCCCGCCTCGATGGCGGCGCCGTCGGGGAAGAAATAGGCGGCGGTCGCGGGGAAGGTCTGCAGCCGCTCGCCCTCTTCGGCGACCAGCCCGGCCAGCCGCGGCGAGACGGTGAAGCCGTCTTCGGCCAGCGCGATGGCCTCGTCGAAGAGCCCGGACCAGTCGGCGCTGCCCCAGCGCTCGTGCGCGGCCTCCATCAGGCGCGGCGTGCCGGGGGTGCCGACGGAGAGCCCGCCCACCACCGCGTCGAAGAACTTGAGCGGCTCGCCCGCCTCGTCCTGAAACAGCCGCGGGTTGGCGTCGAGCGGCGCCGTCTCGCGCCCGTCGAGCGTGGTGATCTCGCCGCTTTCGGCGTCGTACCAGACAAGGAAGGCACCGCCGCCGAGGCCCGAGGATTGCGGCTCGACCAGCCCCAGCACCGCCTGCACGGCGACCATGGCATCCGCCGCGGTGCCGCCCTCGCGCAGCACCCGTGCGCCGGCCTCGACCGCCAGCGGATTCGCCGCGGCGACCATCCAGTCCTGCGCCTCCGTGGGCACGCCCGACTGCCGGGCCTCCAGCGCCTTGCGCGCGGGCTCGGAGATCGAGGCAAAGGCCTCGGCATCTTCGGTGGCGGCCTCGGGGGCGACGCTGTCCGCGGCGTCCTGCGCCAGCGCCGGCGCGGCGGCAAGCATCGCAAGGCCAAGGGAAAGAAGCAGTCTGTTCATGGCGATCTCCCTGTTCGCTTTGCCTGCCAGCCTAGCAAGCGATGGCCGGTCGTGCAGCCCCCATGCACGCGCGCCGCGAAAACCCGCAGAACCCCGCCCGGGGGGCGTGAGCACCTTTGACCGCACCGGCAATGGCGCTAGGGTTGCAGCACGGCCCCGGCACGGCAGAAGCCCGGCAGAGCAGAGACCCCGCGAAGCAGAGGAAGGATCCCATGGCTTTCGACTTCATCCTCATGCTCACCGAGAACGACCGCACCATCCCCGACGCCCGCGCCCGAATCGACGAGGCGCTCGAGGGCGGGGTCCGGCACATCGGGTTCAAGGACGTGGGCCTGCCGTTCTCTGAGCTGAAGGGGCTTGCCGATGCGATTCGCACCTCGGGCGGGCGGTCCTATCTCGAGGTGGTGAGCCTCGACGAGGAGAGCGAGCTCGCCTCGGCCCGCACCGCGGTGGAGCTCGATGTCGACTGCCTGCTGGGCGGCACCCGACCGCAGGCGGTGACCCAGGTCACCCGGAGCCACCCGCTGCGCTACTATCCCTTCGCGGGCCGGATCTCGGGCCACCCGAGCGTGCTCGAGGGGCCGGCCGAGGCCATCGTCGACTCGGCCCGAAAGCTCGCGGATCTGGAACATGTGCACGGGCTCGACCTGCTGGCCTATCGATTCGCGGGTGACGTGCCGGCGCTGATGCGCGCGGTGTGCAGCGCCGTCGGCAAACCGGTGATCATGGCGGGCAGCATCGACGGCGAGGCCCGCATCAACGCCGCTGCCGAGGCCGGGGCAGGGGGCTTCACCGTGGGCACCGCGGCGCTCGCCGGGGCCTTTCCCGCCGAGGGGCCCGGTTTCGCCGCGCAGGTCCGCGCCATCCTCGGCCTGACAGCACGGGCGCGTGCACGTTCGACCGCGCCACGGCGCATCGCGCTGGCCGCCCACGACACCCGCAAGGCGCATCTGCGGGCCTGGGTCACGCGCCACGCCGCCGCGCTCGAGGGGCACCGGCTGATCTGCACCGGCGGCACCGGCCACGTGATCTCGGAGGCCGCGCCTCAGCTCAGCGTGCACCGCCTGCAGCGCGGCTCGCGCGGGGGCGACCAGCAGCTCGGCGCGCTGATCGCGACGGGCGAGCTCGACGCGGTGATCTTCTTCGCCGACCCGACGGTCCCGCATGGCGGCGAGGCCGACCTGCAGGCGCTGACCCGGCTTTCGGTGCTGCACGACACGCCGCTGGCGCTGGGCCCGTCGGCGGCGGACATGATCGCCACCGCGCTTTTGGGGTCTGACAGCCTCTGACCCCGCCGCGGTGCTTGCGAGACGCGGTCAAACTCTCGCCCTAATCGTCTCTTAATCCTTGCCACCGGCAAAGCGGTGGGGGCCGTGTTGTGCCTTTCGAAGGAGCGAACCATGCTGCGCAAGACAGGTTGCCGGGCCCTTGCCCTGACCCTTTCCATCCCGCTGTCGGTGGCGCTTTTCTCTGCGGCGGTCCATGCCGAAGAGCACTACGTGCTGATGATGGGCATCGGCTACTTCCCCGACTACGTCTACCCGACCGTGGGGGACACCATCCGCTTCGTGAACAACTCCGACCTCGCGATGTCCGCCGTGGCGACTGACGACAGCTGGAGCACCGGGCTCCTGCAGCCGGGCGAGCAGTCGATCATCGACGTGGTGGCGGGGATGCAGCAGAGCTACGGCGACCTGCTGACCGAGGGCAGCACCGTGGCGGGGGTGGTGGACTACACCGTCGAGCCGCCGCTGGATCTTGAGCGGAACCTCGAGCGCAACCACGAGAACTGAGCCGGCCCGCGCCGTCAGGTCGGGTCGATCGGCTCGATCAGCTCCGGCCCGCTGGCGCGGTTGGAGTTGACCGCCGGATCGACGCGGTGAAAGCGCAGCGAGCCTTCGGGCGCGGCACGCATCAGCGTGGCCGCGCCGTGGCCGCTTTCGCCAAGCCAGAGCGGCCAGTCCTGCGGCGCGAGGATCACCGGCATGCGGTGGTGTATGGTCTTCATCTCGCCCTCGGCGCCGGTGGTGACGAGGGCGCAGGTGCGAAACTGCTCGCCGTCCCGTTCCCAGTCCTGCCAGATCCCGGCGAAGACCAGCGTGTCGGCATCGGCCGGGTGGATGTACCAGGGCAGGCGCTTGCCGTCCTCGTCCTTGGTCCATTCGTAGAAGCCGCTGGCGGGGATCAGGCAGCGGCGCTCGCGGCAGGCGGCGCGGAAGGCGGGCTTCTCGGCGATGGTCTCGGCGCGGGCGTTGATCAGCAGCGGGCCGTCGGTGGGCGTCTTGTACCAGTGCGGCAGGAAGCCCCAGCGCATCGGCGCGAGGCTCCGGATCCCCTCGGCACTGCGCACGGTGTGCACCTGCACGGTGGGGCAGACGTTGAAGTTCGGGATCTCGGGCAGGTCGTTGGCGGGCACCGCCTCGAAGAGCTGGGCCATGGCCTCCTTGGCGAGCGTTATGGCGTAACGTCCGCACATGCCCCGGCCCCTAGCGGATCATCGCCTTGATGGCGCGGGCATGGGCCGGATCCGCCGCGAGGGTGTCGGCGGCCAGCGCGCGTACCTCGGTCACCAGCGCATCGGGCTCGACGATGCGGTCGATCAGGCCCCAGGTCTGCGCCTCTTCCACGGGGATCTTCTGGCCCGCCATCAGGATCATCTTGGCGCGCGCCGGTCCGACCAGCGCCGCCAGCCGCACCGGGTCCGAGGGTTGTGGCAGGAAGCCCAGCTTCATCACCGGATAGAAGAGCTTGGCGCCGGGCACCGCGACCCGCAGGTCGCAGGCCAGCGCCATGCCCATGGCGCCGCCGGCAATGGTGCCGTTGAGCGCGCAGACCGTCAGCCCCGGCAGTTGCGCGATGGCGCCCGAGAGGCGCTCCCACAGCGGCGAGGTGGCAAGCCCGGCCCGGGCGGCGTCCAGATCAGCCCCGGCCGAGAACACCTTGCCGACGCCGGTCAACACCAGCACCTGCGCGTCACGGGCGGCCTCGGCGATCTCGCAGAGCCGCTCGAGCATTTCGGGTGTCAGCGAGTTCGCCTTGTCGGGCCGGTCGATGACGGCGAGCCAGTAGCCGCCGTCCTTTTCGAGCGAGATCATATCACTCCGACCTGGCGGCGGATCGCCTCGTCGCGAAGCCTGATCTCGCCACCGAGATGCACGTCGGCCTCGGCGCTGCACATCCAGAGCAGGGCCTTCGCCACCCATTCCGGCGGGATGTGGTCGGTCCACTCGAGCTCGCTCACCGGGTTCACGCCGCTGGCCTTGATGGTCTTCTGCATCTGCGTGGCGACGGTGCCCGGCGACAGCGAGATCGCCCGGATCCCCTTGTCGCGGTATTCCGTGTCGGCGGAGCGGGTCAGCATCAGCGCGCCCGCCTTCGAGGTGCAGTAGGCCGACCAGCCCTCGAGCGCATCGTGCGCCGCACCCGAACCGATGGTCAGGATGCTGCCGCCACCCGCCTCCAGCATCACCGGCAGCGCCGCGCGCATGCCGTGGTAGACGCCCTTGGTGTTGATGTCGATCACCGCGCCCCACTCGGCCGGATCGGCCGCGGCCAGCGGCGCGATGGGCTCGATCACCCCGGCGTTGTTCACCAGGATGTCGAGCGAGCCGAAGGCCTTGAGGCAGTTCTGCACCGCCTGCTCGACCTCCCAGTAGCGCGAGATTTCGCAGGGGATGGCGACGGCCGCGGGGCCGATCTCGCCTGCGAGCTCGGCGATGGCGTCGCCGCTGCGGGCCACCAGCGCGACTTTTGCACCGGCCTCTGCGAAGACCCGGGCGGCGGCGGCACCGATGCCCCGGCTCGCTCCGGTGATCATCACGGTTTTCCCTGTCAGATCCATGAGATGCCTCGTTTTCTCGATTCACAACCTTGGTAAAGGCTGGAATACCCCCGGTCCAGCCTCTTGACCCTGCGGGACAGGGAACCGAAGTTTCAGCAAAGTGCCTTTTGCCCTGAGAGAGGATTCATCATGTGCGTTTCGAGACTCACCGTCGCGGCGGCGGTCACGGCCCTTGTCGCGGGCACGCCCGCCCTTGCGGACGTGACGCCGCAGCAGGTCTGGGACGAGCTGCAGGGCTACCTCGAGAGCTTCGGCTACGAGGTCACCGCGCGCGAGACGACGGATGGCGACCGGCTGGTGGTGACGCCGCTCTCGATCGCCATGCCGATGCCCGAGGACAACGGCTCTGGTGTGTTCGAGATCGGCGAGTTGATCCTTGCGCCGACCGGCGACGGCAGCGTCTCGGTGCGTCTGCCCGAAACCATGCCGATCATGGTGAAGGTGGATCCCAAGGACGAGGAGAGCATCGACATGGCGCTCGACTACCATGCGCGGGACTTTGCGCTGACGGTGTCGGGCGACCCGGGCGACCTGACCTATGATTTCGCCGAAAAAGCGCTGGGAATCGAGCTGGTGCGGCTCATCGTCAAGGGAGAGACGATCCCGCCCGAGGGC
>NZ_JAATOS010000792.1:0-1213 GCF_011806505.1 Salipiger sp. HF18
GCCGGGTCCTCGCCCACGAGCACCACCGCCAGACCCGGCGTGATGCCGTGGTCCGCCTTCAGCCGCGCCACATGCGCCGCGACCTTCTCCCTCACCTGCTCCGCAAAAGCCTTGCCGTCGATGATCCGTGCCGTCACGTCGGTCTCCCTCACTCGCGCCCGAGCGCGGTCTGTTCGCGCCGGATCGACCATTCCACCAGTTCGCGCCAGATGACCTCGGCCAGAGCCGGGTCGTAGCCATCGGTCTCGGCGTTCGCGCGGGCGTTGCCGATCACCTCGTCGACGCGGTCTTCGATGCGGGCCGGCCAGCCGTTGCCCTCCTTGAGCGCCGCGGCGCGCGAGATCAGCCGCGCGCGGTGCCCGAGGAGCGCGCTCAGCGCGCGGTCGGTCACGTCGACTTCGGCCCTCAGTTCACTCATGTCGCCAAGGTCTTCGGGGTTCCGCATCGGGCCTGCTCCTTGTCTGCCGTCGCGTCCCTAATGCCGTTGCGGAACGGAATGATCAACGCCCGGACGCGGCGCTTTGAGGTCCGACTGCGGCGTTTCGCGTTCCGATGAGCGCCCGCCGGGCGCCGATCAGAACAGTCCCTCGACCTCGCCCGCGTCGTTGAGACGGATCTTCTCAGCCGCGGGGCGGCGCGGCAGTCCGGGCATGGTCATGATCTCGCCGCAGATCGCCACGACGAAGCCCGCCCCGGCCGAGAGCCGCACCTCGCGCACGGGCACGACGTGGCCCTCGGGGGCGCCGCGCAGGCCGGGATCGGTCGAGAAGGAATACTGGGTCTTGGCCATGCACACCGGCAGATGGCCGTAGCCCTGCGCCTCCCATTGGGCGAGCTGCTCGTGGATGCGCTGGTCGGCGGTCACCTCGTGGGCGTGGTAGATGCGCTCGGCCACGCATTCGATCTTCTGCCAGAGCGGCATCTGGTCGGGATAGAGCGGCGCGAACTGGGCGCGGTCGGCGTCGGCGATCTCGGCCACCCGGGTCGCCAGTCCCTCGATGCCGGCACCGCCCTCGGCCCAGTGCTTGCAGAGATGCGCCTCGGCTCCCTGCCCGGCCACGTAGGCGCACACCGCGTCGATCTCGGCCTCGGTGTCCCCGGTGAAGTGATTGATCGCCACCACCACGGGAACTCCGAAGCTCTTGAGGTTCTGGATGTGCCGCCCGAGGTTCGAGCAGCCCTCGCGCACCGCGCTGACGGTCTCGTCGCCGCG
>NZ_JAATOS010000793.1:0-1212 GCF_011806505.1 Salipiger sp. HF18
GGATCGAAGAACACCGTTCCGGTGATCTTCGCGGCGATGGTTCGATCGGGCATCGGGATGTGGACGATCTCGCCCAGGCGGTCGTGACCGCCCTCGACCAGGGCCAGCGCGATCGGGCGGCCGGTGGTGCCCACGTCGTAGGACGAGGTGACGTGTCCGACCATCTTCATCGGGATCGGCTGCTTGGGATCGAAGACGATCTGGGCGCCTTCTTCCAGCTTGGAGCCGTCCTCGGACAGCAGGCCCACGAGCTGCTTGCGGCCCTTGGCGACGAGGTCGGGCCGTGCGAGACCGCGCTTGCCGACGAAATCGGGCTTCGCCTTGCCCACGGCCCAGCCCATGCCCGCGTCAAAGGGCGTGACGGTGCCGTCGGTGTCCTGGCCGACGATGATGTAGCCCTTCTCGGCGCGGAGCACGTGCATGGTCTCGGTGCCGTAGGGCGTGATGCCGTACTGCTGACCGGCGTCCCAGAGCGTTTCCCAGAGCTGGCGTCCCATGGGGGCGGGGACGTTGACCTCGAAGCCGATCTCGCCGGTGAAGCTGACGCGGAACAGGCGTGCCGGCATGCCGGCGACGGTGCATTCCACGCAGGACATGTGCGGGAAGGCCTCTTCGGTCAGCTCCACGCCCTCGACGAGCGGGGCGAGCAGCTTGGCGGCGTTGGGGCCGTTCAAAGCAACGGTCGCCCATTGCTCGGTGGTCGAGGTCAGCCAGACGTTGAGGTCCGGCCATTCGGTCTGGAGGTAGTCCTCCATCATGTTCAGCACGCGCGCCGCGCCACCGGTGGTGGTGGTGACGTGGAACCTGTCCTGACCCATGCGGCCGATCACGCCGTCGTCGCGGATGAAGCCGTCATCGCCGCAGAGCAGGCCGTAGCGGCAGCGGCCGACGCCCAGCTTGGTCCAGGGGTTGGTATACATGCGGTTCATGAACTCGACCGCGTCGGGGCCCACCACCTCGATCTTGCCGAGGGTGGAGGCGTCGAAGATGCCGAGGCTCTCGCGGGTCGCGGCGCATTCGCGACGCACCGCATCGTCCATGCTCTCGCCCGCCTTCGGGAAGTACCACGCCCGGCGCCACTGGCCGACCGGCTCGAAGGCCGCGCCATGCGCTGCCGCCCACTCGTCGATGCGGGTCTTGCGGGTGACCTCGAAGTGGCTGCCGCGGTGATAGCCCGCGAAGGCCCCGAAGGTGGTCGGCGTGTAGGGCGGC
>NZ_JAATOS010000794.1:0-1208 GCF_011806505.1 Salipiger sp. HF18
TGATCGGCATCCGCTACGGGGCGGTGGCGTTCGGCGGGCTGATGGCGGGCTTCGCGGGCGCCTATGCGGCGACGGTCTACACCCCGCTCTGGGCCGAGGGCATGATCGCGGGCCGCGGCTGGATCGCGCTGGCGCTGGTGGTCTTCGCCACGTGGATGACGGGCCGGGTGTTCTTCGGCGCGGTGCTCTTCGGGGCGGTGTCGCTGTCCCAGCTCGCGGCGCAGGCGGGGGGCGTTGCACTCAGCTCGCAGCTGCTGGCGAGTTTACCCTACATCGTCACCATCCTTGTGCTGGGGGTGATTTCGGCCAACAAACGGCTCATGAAGATCAACGGCGTGGCTTCTCTGGGCGAACCATTCGGCCCCTGAGCCTGTCACGAAACCGTCGCCCGGCCACGATACCCGGGGCCAAAGACACAGGAGACACGCGCATGGCGCTTTCGGCCTTCACCGCAAGAGGGCGCTTCTGGCGCGGCAACCTGCACACCCACTCGACGTTGTCCGACGGCTGCCTCGCGCCGGAAGAGGTGTGCCGCCGCTACGCCGCCGAGGGCTACGACTTCCTCGCGCTGACCGATCACTTCATCGGCCAGTTCGGCTATCCCATCGCCGACACGCGGCCCTACCGCTCGAACAGCTTCACCACCATCCTCGGCGCCGAGCTGCACTCGGGAGCGATGCAGAACGGCGAGCTCTGGCACATCCTCGCCGTGGGCCTGCCCGAGGATTTCCGCGCCCCCGACGCGCCCGGTTTCGTCCCCGTCGAGGGGCAGGAGACCGGCCCCGAGCTTGCCGCCCGCGCCCGCGCCGCCGGGGCCTTCGTGGCGATCGCGCATCCGCAATGGTCGGGGCTGACGCTGGACGATGCGCGCAGCATCGACGCCGCCCACGCGGTCGAGATCTACAACCACGGCTGCGCCACCGGCTGCGACCGCGCGGACGGCGCGCATACCGCCGACCTGCTGCTTTCCGAGGGGCGCCGCCTGAGCCTCATCGCCACCGACGACGCGCATTTCACCGAGCCCGACCATTTCGGCGGCTGGGTCATGGTCAAGGCCGAGGCCAACCACCCCAAGCTGCTGCTCGAGGCGCTGAAGCGCGGCGATTTCTACTCGAGCCAGGGGCCCGAGCTGCGTGGCGTCCTGCTGGGCGACACCAGCGTGCGGGTCGAATGTACCTCGGTGGTGAGCGTGATCGTGCAGGGCCACG
>NZ_JAATOS010000795.1:0-1180 GCF_011806505.1 Salipiger sp. HF18
GATGTCGTGTTCGTCCTCGATCTCGCCGATGACCTGCTCGATGAGATCCTCGATGGTCACGAGCCCGTCGACGCCGCCGTATTCGTCGATCACCAGCGCCATGTGCCGGCGTTCGGTCTGCATCTTGGTGAGCAGCACGCCGATCGGCATGGAGGGCGGGACGAAGACCAGAGGGCGCAGCATCTTCTTGAGATCGAAGCGCTGGCCGGAGCCGTTGAAGCCGTGGCGAAGCGCGAAATCCTTGAGGTGTGCCATGCCCACGGGCGTGTCGAGCGTGCCGGAATAGACCGGCAGGCGGGTCATGCCGCTTTCGCGAAAGACCTGCACCAGTTCGGGCTTGGTGATGGTGTCTGGCACCGCGACGATGTCCGCCTTGGGAATCGCCACGTCCTCCACCCGCATCCGGCGCAGGTTCATAAGGCTCGGCGGTGGCGCCTGAACCTGTGGCGCAGCTGCGCCGTTCATCCCGGTGCCGGTGTCGGTTGCCGGTCGGAATACATTGAAAACACGGCGGAAAATACCGTCGCCGTGGTTCACATCTGCCGTCTGCCGCGCGCTTTGCGCTGCCGTAGACGAGCCGTCACTATCGCCCATCGATCCTATCCGTTGGCGGGGCCTTGACCCCAAGTCTCATCAATATGGGTTCGCTACCCCCAGTTTGCCAAGTATTTCCACTTCGAGAGTTTCCATGACCGTGGCGTCTTCGTCACGAATGTGATCGTAACCCAGAAGATGCAAGGTTGCGTGAACGATCAGGTGGGTCAGATGAGCGGAAAGCGGCTTGTCCTGTTCCTGGGCCTCGCGCAGGCAGGTTTCCCAGGCGATGGCGATGTCCCCGAGCTCTTCCGGCATCCCCGGCATGCCCGGTTCGGGCAGGTCTTCCGGGTCACGCTCTTCCGAGGGCCAGGACAGGACGTTGGTGGGTGCAGGCTTGTATCGGAAATCGCCGTTGAGCTCGGCGATGCGGGCGTCGTCGCAGGCGAGGATGGCGATCTCGAACCCGTCGGGGTCGAGGTCGAGCGCGGTCAGCGCGGCGCGGGCGGCGGTCTCGGCGAGCGCCTCGAACCCGGCCTCCTGCCAGCGGTCGTCTTCGAGAAGGGTGTCGGTCAGCATGGGCGGATCCGTCGCAGGGGGGCGCTGCCCCCGTCGCGCCCGGGGGCGCTCCTCCCCCGGAGTTTAG
>NZ_JAATOS010000796.1:0-1176 GCF_011806505.1 Salipiger sp. HF18
AGGATGCACCCGAGAACCTGCGCGCGGCCTTCGCGGGCTTCGGCGGGCGGGTGCCAGAGATGCTGGCCTCGGTCGAGCGCGTCGGGCTCTGGGGGCTGTTCCGTCACCCGGTGGCGCGCAGCTGGCACGGCGAGGGCGTGGCGCTTCTGGGCGACGCCGCCCACCCGACGCTGCCCTTCATGGCGCAGGGGGCCAACATGGCGCTCGAGGATGCGTGGACGCTGGCGGCCTGCCTCGCGGCCGACGCCGATCAGGCGCGGGCGCTCGGGCTTTACCAGTCGCGCCGTCGCAATCGCTGCGAGCGGATCGTGTCCGCGGCCAATGGCAATGCATGGAAGTACCACCTTCGCAACCCGCTGCTGCGCGGGGTCGCGCATCGAGGGCTGGGTCTCGCGGGGCGGCTGATGCCGCAGCGGATGCTGCAGCAATTCGACTGGATATACGGCCACGACGTCACCGTCGCGGCCTGATCCGGCAGGATTCAGTCCGAGCCGTAGAGCGGCACGGTCGAGACCGCGAGCTTGGCGGAGCCGTCCACCAGCTCGCTCGCATGAACGAGGTAGATCAGCGTCTGGTTGGCCTCGTCGAAGATGCGCTTCACCCGCAAACTCTTGAGAACGATGGAGCGCGAGGCGCTGAACACATCCTCGCCGTCTTCCGACCTGTCGATGTCCCCGACCGTGATCGGCCCGGTCTGGCGACAGGCGATGGAAGCGTTCGACGGGTCCTCGAACCAGTTCCCCTTGGACAGCCGGTCAAAGAGGCCACGGTCGAAATAGGCGATGTGGCAGGTCACGCCCTCGACCTTGGGGTCGGCGACGGCCTCGATGATTATGTCGTTCCCGGTCCAGTCCACCCCGACCTCACCGACCTGCTCGGCCTGCGACATGAGGGGAACGCAGGCGAGCAGCGCGGCGAGGCGGGGCAGGGTCATCGGGCGAATCCTTTGGTCGTTGTTCAGAACACGACCCGACCATGATCGCCCACGTCGGGCGTGTCACCGGTCAGATTGGCCTTGGCGATCTGGTAGAGGAAGCTCGCGCCACCATCGCCGGCCCAGACCTCGGCCTCGTGCGGGGTGAATTTCACCAGCTGAACGGAGTTGTAGGAGAGGCCAGAAGGGAAAAAGGGGGAGGGGAAGGCGTTCCAGAGAGTGGCGAGAGGAGGGGAAGGGGG
>NZ_JAATOS010000797.1:0-1152 GCF_011806505.1 Salipiger sp. HF18
ATCCTCGCCGTCAGGAAATGCTCCGTCGCCGAGCTGATGGAGGCGCACTGGGCCGAGTACGGCCGCAACTACTACTCGCGCCACGATTACGAGGCGGTTGACAGCGACGCGGCCAACGCGCTGATGGAGCACGTGCGCGGCCAGCTCGCCGCGCTGCCGGGCCAGAGCTTCGGCCCCCTCACCGTCACCAGCGCCGACGAGTTCGCCTATGACGACCCGGTCGACGGCTCGCGCTCCGAGGGCCAGGGCCTGCGCGTGGCCTTCGAGGGCGGCGGCCGCCTCGTGCTGCGGCTCTCGGGCACCGGCACCGAGGGCGCAACGCTGCGCGTCTACCTCGAGAAGGTCGAGACCGATCCCGCCGCCTTCGGCCTCGATCCGCAGGAAGCGCTGGCCGACGTCATCGCCGCGGCCGAAAACATCGCCGAAATCAGGTCCCGCACCGGACGCGACGCGCCCGACGTCATCACCTGATCCAGGGTGGACACGCTCCGCGCGATCCTGCTGATGGTGCTTTCCATGGCGTTGCTGGCTGCCAGCGACGCCTTCCTCAAGCTTGCCTCCCAGAACGCCCCGGTGGGTCAGGTCATGCTGATGCTGAGCATCGGCGCGACGCTGCTTTTCGTGGCGCTGGCGCGGCTGCGGCGGGGGGCGCGCCACGTCGGGGAGGCCCTCCCCCGCCAGGGGCTGGTGCGCCACAACTGGGAGATGGCGGGCGCGCTCGGCATGATCGTGGGGCTTTCGAAGATCCCGCTCTCGCTGATGGCGGCGATCATGCAGACCGCACCACTGGTGGTGACCCTCGGCGCCGCGCTCTTCCTCGGAGAGCCGGTGGGCTGGCGCCGCTGGCTTGCCATCGTGGTGGGGCTGGTGGGCATGCTCATGGTCATCCGCCCGGGCGGCAGCGGCTTTACCGGGTGGGAGATCTTCCCGGTGGCCGGCGTCACCGGCCTCGCCGCGCGTGACCTCGTGACCCGGGTGGTGCCGCAGCGCATCCCCTCGATCGCAATCTCGGCCTACGGCTTCGCGGCCGTCTTCCCGGTGGGTCTCGCGGTGCTGCTGGTGACCGGCACGCCGCTGGTCGCCGAACCGCCGGTGTTCCTGCACATGGCGGGCGCGGTGATGGTCACGGCGGCCGGCCACCCCCCGGTCACC
>NZ_JAATOS010000798.1:0-1170 GCF_011806505.1 Salipiger sp. HF18
GTGGTGGCCCAGATGCCGTGGAAGACCCGGAACATTCCGACCTTGGGCGAGCTGGCCATTTCGGCGCTGCTGCGGTCGGCAAGGATCGCTTCGAGTGTGGCGGCGGCGTAGTTGTCGCCCGTCGTCTGACTTCCGGTCAGCGCACGCGCGTAACGGCGCAGGTAGGGAAGCGCTGCTCCGATGGCCTGACTCAGGTCACCCTTTGTCATATCGATCGTCCTTTTTTCGATTTTTTTCGGGAACCAAACGCTGCATCGCTGCATTGGTTCCGGCATGAGTGGAAAATAATGCACGGGCGCGGCAGTTAAAAGAGCAAGGACAACATGGGTCATACGCGGAGAAAAGACAAAGAGACCGAGGTCATCGACGAGAACCTGCGGCGGGGGTATCAGGACATGCTGGACGAAAAAATGCCGGACCGTTTCCTTGATCTCATTGCGCTCTCAGGAAGAACCGTCTTCCGGCGGGGAGGCCCAATGAGCGGCGATCCACGCGACGAACTCGTCGATCACCTCCCGGCGCTGCGCGCCTTTGCGTTGTCGTTGACGCGCAACGGCGCGGTCGCCGATGACATGGTTCAGGACACGCTGGTCAAGGCGTGGTCCAAGATCTCGACCTTCGAGGCCGGGACCAACATGCGGGCATGGCTCTTCACCATCCTGCGCAACACCTATTATTCGAACCGCAGGAAGGCGGGGCGCGAGGTCTCCGATTCCGAGGGCATCTTCACCGAAAGCCTCTCCGAGAAGCCGGCCCACGACGGACGGCTTCAGCTCGCGGATTTCCGGCGTGCCTTCGTCAAGCTCACCGACGAACAGCGCGAGGCGCTGATCCTTGTGGGCGCGCAGGGCTTCTCCTATGAAGATGCCGCAGAGACATGCGGTGTGGCCGTGGGCACGATCAAAAGCCGGGTCAACCGGGCGCGTGCAAGGCTGACCGAGCTCCTGAACCTCGATGAACACGAGGGTCTGGAGATGACGGACCAGGCCACGATGGCGGTGGTGACCGGAGCACGTCCGGCGGCGCGCTGATTGCGCGACGCCGGGAGCGGCTGGGAAACAGGACGGAAGCGAGCTGGGAATAATGAACGACAAGGCCGGCCTGCGACTGCGGCCCATGGGGCTTGCGGCGCGAATGATCCTGTTCCTGACGCTGGCGCTCGTTCCGATC
>NZ_JAATOS010000799.1:0-1168 GCF_011806505.1 Salipiger sp. HF18
GCTTGGCTTGGTTATGTAATCGGGGATAGAAACCCGCAAGGGACAAGACAAGAGGCAGGAACGCAGCCAATGGCGATATCCGGAAGACATGCGTTGGTGGCAGCGGCCCTCGCACTTGGGCTGAGCGCCTGCTCGGCGCAGTACGACCTGCACGGCTACGCGCCTTCGGAAGAGGATCTCCAGCAGATCGTCCCCGGCATCGACACCCGCTCCACCGTCGAGGACGTGATCGGGGTTCCCAGCGCCTCTGGCGTGCTCAACGAGAGCGGCTTCTACTACATCGAGACCCAGATGCGCAGCTTCGCGTGGCGGGCCCCCGAGGTGGTGGACCGCGAGATTCTCGCAATCACCTTCGACAACGCGGGTGTGGTCGACAATATCACCCGCTACGGGCTCGAGGATGGCAACGTGGTGCCGCTGACCCGGCGCATCACCCGCACCTCCGACGGTGAGCTCAGCTTCATCCGCAGGCTGTTCGGCAACATCGGCGGCATCAGCCTCAGCCAGTTCACGGACCAGTAGGGCGCCGCGATGATCCCCCGTCAGAGCATCGGTGCCGCGGGGGAGAAGGACGGCACGCTGTTGCGGCGCGGGCGCTACCGCGTCCGCCTCGCCGCAGGCGGTGGCGATCTCGCGGCGGCGCAGGCGTTGCGCGGGCTGGCCTTCTTCGGCACGGGCGGGACGGCCGATGTCGACGCGCTCGACCGGCGCTGCCGCCACGTGCTGATCGAAGACGATTCGCAGGGGCGGCTGGTGGCCTGCTTCCGTTTCCTCTGGCTCGATGACGGCCGCGGCATCGGTGAGAGCTATTCCGCTCAGTATTACGACCTGTCCCGGCTCGAGACCTTTGCCGAGCCGATGCTCGAGCTCGGGCGCTTCTGCATCCGGCCCGGGCTCACCGATCCGGACGTGCTGCGCCTCGCCTGGGGCGCGATCGCGGGGCTGGTGGACGGGGGCGGCGCGGGGCTGATGTTCGGCTGCGCCAGCTTCAAGGGCACCGATCCCGCGCCATATGCCGCCGCCTTCGCACATCTGCGCGCCCGCCACATAGCGCCCGAACGCTGGCGGGTCGGCGAGAAGGCGCCCGAACGGGTGCGATTCCCCTCCGAAGGCGCCGATGCGCGCGCCGCGATGAAGCTGATCCCGCCGCTTCTGCGCACCTATCTCG
>NZ_JAATOS010000800.1:0-1088 GCF_011806505.1 Salipiger sp. HF18
AAGCCTGCGGTGTAGTAGATCTTGGTGATCTCCTGGAAGCCGGCCTTCTCGTCCGCCCACGGACCGATCCACTCGGTGCCGTCGATCGCCCCCGAGGACAGCGCCTGGTACACTTCCGCGCCCGGCAGGTTCTGCACCGAGGCGCCGAGCTTGCCCAGCACCTGGCCGCCCTGGCCCGGCATCCGGAACTTGAGGCCCTGGAAATCCTCGGGCGAGTTGATCTCCTTGGAGAACCAGCCGCCCGACTGCGGGCCGGTGTTGCCGGCGGGGAAGGCCTTGAGGCCGAAGATCGAGTAGAGCTCGTCGCAGAGCTCCAGGCCGCCGTCGTGGTAGTACCAGTTGGCGTATTCCATGAAGTTCATGCCGAACGGCACCTGGCTGAAGAACGACAGCGCCGGGTGCTGGCCGAGGAAGTAGTAGTCGACGCCGTGGTACATGTCGGCCTGGCCGGCAGAGACCGCGTCGAAGACCTCGAAGGCACCGACGAGTTCGCCCGCCGCCTTGAGTTCGACGGTCAGCTCGCCGTCGGTGGCGGCCGTGATCTGGTCTGCGCAGTACTGGGCGCTGTCGTGCACACCGGCGAGACCGCGGCCCCAGGTTGTCACGAGGGTGAGGGTGCGCTTGCCCTGCGCGTAGGCCGGAGCGGCAAGCGCAGACGCGGCAGCAGCAGCGCCACCGGCAGTGGTGGCCCTCAGAAAGGAACGACGATCCATGAATATCCTCCCATGGTATTATTGCGCGCGCCTCTCCTCCGGCACGCGCGGATCGTGAAGTGCAGCCACACTAGATTGTGATTCTCCGTGCGGAAATACCCAGTGCTACGGACATGCGCCGTAATTTCGCCCCGAAAACGCCCGAAACGCGGCGGTTTTCGGGCGTGATGCCGTTGGGGCAGCGGCGCATTTCGTGGTTTCATCAGGGCCGAATCACCGACTATCGAGGAGCATGGCCGCGATTCTCGAACGCTTTCGCATCAGCTACGGACAGAAGCTCTTTCTGCTCACCTCGGCGCCGCTGATCCTGTCGGCGGCGGCCATCGCCTTCGTCGTCGCCTCGCAGTCCCGCGCCACCGCCGACCGCGAGATCCG
>NZ_JAATOS010000801.1:0-1156 GCF_011806505.1 Salipiger sp. HF18
CTGATGCGCTCGCTGATCCTCTACTGGCTGCGGCACCCGTCGCTCAGCTACCTGTTCTCGGGGCTCTTCATCGGCCCGACCTCGCAGGCGCCGCGCATCGACGAGGCCCGGCACGACAGCCTCTACGAGCTCGAGATCGCGCTCTCGCATTTCCCGGCGCCGGGGCAGGGCGAGCCGCCGCAGCCGTGGCTTACCGACCGGCTGCTGCGCAACATGCTGATCGACGTCACCGGCAACACCCACCGGGCGGAGATCTGCATCGACAAGCTGTTCTCGCCCGACGGGCCCACCGGGCGGCTCGGTCTGGTCGAGTTCCGCGGCTTCGAGATGCCGCCCGACGCCAAGATGAGCCTTGCCCAGCAGGTGCTGATCCGGGCGCTGCTGGCGCGGTTCTGGAAGTCGCCGGTGCAGGGCCGCCCGGTGCGCTGGGGCACCACGCTGCACGACCGCTTCATGCTGCCCTACTTCGTGTGGGAGGACTTCCTCGAGGTGCTGCGCGACCTGCGCAGCCATGGCTTCGACTTCCGCAGCGACTGGTACGAGGCGCAGAAGGAGTTCCGCTTCCCCTTCGCGGGCGAGGTCGACTACGAGGGTGTGCATCTCCAGCTCAACCAGGCGCTCGAGCCCTGGCATGTGCTGGGCGAGCGCGGCGCCATCGGCGGCACCGTGCGCTATACCGACAGCTCGGTCGAGCGCATGCAGGTGCAGCTGACCGCCATGGACCCCGAGCGCTACATCGTCACCTGCAACCGCCGACCGGTGCCGCTGACCGCGACCAACGCCAGCGGTGTCTCGGTGGGTGGGGTGCGTTTCAAGGCGTGGCAGCCGGCCGAGGCGCTGCACCCGACGCTGCCGGTGAACGCGCCGCTTGTGTTCGACATCTTCGACACCTGGACCGGGCGGGCGCTCGGCGGCTGCACCTATCACGTGGCGCATCCGGGCGGGCGCAACTACGACACCTTCCCGGTCAACACCAACGAGGCCGATGCGCGCCGTCTTGCGCGATTCGAGAAGATGGGTCATACGCCGGGGTCTTACTGGCCCCTTCCCGAGCAGCCGCATCCCGAGTTTCCGATGACGCTGGATCTGCGGAGGATGACCGGGCTTTGATGTCGTGTTCCTGATGTCGGAGAGAGTGTGGACGACAAGGCGAAGA
>NZ_JAATOS010000080.1:0-13699 GCF_011806505.1 Salipiger sp. HF18
CCTCGGCCGCGGAGTGCACGATGGGGTCGTAGACCGAGATCACCTGGCCGGAGTACGCGATGGCGCGGGGCACGTAGATCTTGTCGCCCATGGCGTCGCGGATACCGTTCGAGATCGATGACTTGCCGTTGCCCGGAGGTCCGTACATCAGGATCGAGCGGCCGGCGCCGACGGCGGGCCCGAGGTGCGAGATCAGGTGTTCGGGCAGGATCAGGTGCCCCATGGCGCCGAGCAGCTGCTCGCGCGAGATCCGGACGTTGCGGATCGACTGCCGCTTCACCTGCTCGCGGTAGATGTCGAGGGGCACCGGCATCGGGCCGAAGTACTCGGACTGCGCCAGCGCGTCGAGCGCCCGGGCCTTGCCGGAATCGGTGAGCTGGTAGGGC
This sequence comes from Salipiger sp. HF18, assembly GCF_011806505.1. Lineage (NCBI taxonomy): Bacteria > Pseudomonadati > Pseudomonadota > Alphaproteobacteria > Rhodobacterales > Roseobacteraceae > Salipiger > Salipiger sp. HF18. Next base: position 387 of record NZ_JAATOS010000080.1, read on the forward strand.
ATCCCGGTGGAGCCCGAGGCGTTGAGCGTGCCCATGGCCTCGAGCAGCCCCTGCGCGCGGGCGATGTCGATGATCTCCTGCGTGATGCCGATGGGCAGGCACATGGCGCGCGACAGGTGGTTGACGGTGGTGGCGTTCTTGCGGAACACGGTCTTGAGCGCGATGTCCCGCATGAAGACCCCGGGCAGGCTGAGCTCGTCCAGCCGCTTGGGCGGCGGGGGCGCCATGACGGCGCGGGTTTCCATGTTCATCTCTCTGCGGGGCCCGATGTGTTCTGTTCCCAGGCAGGAAACAGAATTTTTGTGGCGAGAGCTTGGCTGACCTTGGGAAAAGCGGCGGCGTCAGCTGCCGTAGACGATTCCCGTCACGAGGTAGAGCGCCAGTGTGCCTCCCAGCGCCATGCCCATGGGGAAGCGATTGCCGCTGCTCCAGCTCTTCCAGTCGGGTGCCAGACGCGAGAGCCCGCTCAGCTTGGCGATGCGGTGGCTCAGGAAGGCTGCGAGGATCGAGGCGGCGAGCAGCGCCATCAGGAAGCGCAGGTCGCCGAGATGCACGAAGGGGGCGGCGGCCGCGATGAACTTGGCGTCGCCCGCCCCCATGATGCCGCCCGCGTTGAGCGCGATGCCCGCGACCAGCGCCACGGCGAGATGGGTGTAGCGCCAGAGATAGGCGTCGAAGGGCAGGGCGAAGGCCCCGACGACCATGAAGACCAGCAGCAGGAGCAGGTTCGCCTGGTTGGTGATCCGCAACTCGCGCATGTCCGTGAAGCTGACATAGAGGCAGATCGGCAGCACGAAAGGCGCGAACCAGGTCGCGGCGGAGGCGGAAATCGACAGCATCGGCTCAGTTCGAGACCGGGGCTTCCAATGCCGCCAGCGCCGTGGCCGCGGCGTCGAAGTGCTGCGGGTGGGTTTCGACGGCATTGCGCAGCAGGCCCTTGCCGATCTCGACGTCGCCGCGCTTGATCGCCGCAAGGCCGAGCGTGTGCAGCAGCTCGGCCCGTTCGACCTGGCTCATCTGCATCACCGGCAGGGTATAGTTGCCCTGCGCGCCGCGGGCGAGCACGAGGTTGTTCTTGGCGGTGAACATGCCGGGATCGTGGCGCAGCGTGTCGAAGAACATCTTCTCGGCGCCGGCGTAATCGCCGCGGGTCAGCTTGGAATAGCCCCAGTTGTTGAGAACCGGGGCGGGCTTGGTGGTCAGACCCACGGCGGTCTCGTAGAAACTGTCGGCCTTGGCCCAGTTCTGGTTGCTGTCGGCGATCATCGCCTCGAGCCGGTAGCGCTGGTAGCTCTCGTGGGTCGGCGGGATGGCGTTGAGCGTGGCTTCGGCGCGGTCCCAGTCGTTGTTGCGGATCATCGCGTCGGCCAACGACACCAAGTCCTCGTCGGTGGCATCCGCGTGCGAGACGACCTTGTTCCAGGCGGCCACGGCCTCGGTGTTGCGCTTGGCGCGGACAAGGGATTTGGCAAGGCCGCGCAGCAGATCGATGCGGTCGGGATCCATGCCGTCGGCGCGCTGGAAATAGGCCACCGCCTCGTTCGGGTCGCCCGCGGTGAGCATGAGTTCGTTGAGCCCGGTGCCGTCGATGGCGTTCACACCGGCGAAGTCGCGGTCGACCGCGTCCTTGTCGATGGCTTTGTCACATGCGGATAGACCGACGACCCCTGCAACGCAGAGGATCACGAGAATGGGGTGGCGCATGTGCTGCGTCCTTATACTGCTCTTGCCTCGTTAGAAGGCGCGCCGGATCAGGTAGCTGCCACTCCCCAGGCGCACCAACGCATATTCTTGTTCTTGCCTCGCACCATAGTCCGAATTCTCCATTTTTGCGAGCGCCAACCTCAGATTGTCGCGGATTGCGTCACTTTCGCCATTGTCCAGCGCATACGCCCGACGGAAGACCTCGGAGGCCTCGGCGGTCTGTCCGCGCTCCATCAGCACCACGCCGAGGTTGTTCCAGGCCTCGGCCCAGGTCGGTTCCTCCTCCACCGCGCGGCGCAGCAGCCGCTCGGACTGATTGAGCCGCCCGAGCGCGAGGTTGGCGGTGCCGAGCGAGGTGATGACCTCGGGCGTGAGCCCGTGTTCACCGGCGGCGCGGGTGAAAGCTTCGAGCGCAAGCTCGTACTGCCCGGCGGCCATCAGGCGATGGCCGACCACCAGCCCGTCGACGGACTCACCACGCGGGTCGAGCGTGGGGGCATAGACCTGGTTTTCGTCCACGGACGCCAACCGGCCGCCCGTGGAGCAGGCGGCCAACAGAAGGCCAAGGCTCAGACAGGTGGTCGCTCTGATGCGCATCACGTCACTTGACTGCGAGCTTTCCCAATTCGCTGATGCTCACCACCGACGGACCCACGAGGATGATCAGCAGCGGCGGCACCGTCAGCATCATAGTCGTGAGCGTCATCTTTGTCGGCAGTTTGTTTGCCTTTTCCTCGGCCCGCATGACCCGTTTGTCACGCATTTCCGAGGCGTAGATCCGCAGCGCGTCGGCGATCGAGGTGCCGAAGTTGGCGGCCTGGTTGAGCACGGTCACGAAGGAGGACACGTCCTGCACGCCGCAGCGCTCGCCCATGTCGTTGAGCACGTTGGACTTGTCCTTGCCGGCCCTCATCTCGTGGCTGATGATCTCGAACTCGTCGGCCAGCGCCGGGTAGGAGGCGCGCAGCTCCTTCGACACCCGGACGATCGACTGGTCGAGCGACTGGCCGGCCTCGACGCAGACAAGCATCATGTCGAGCGCGTCCGGGAAGCCCTCCTCGATCTGCTTCTTGCGCTCCTCGACCCGCTTGGTGATCCAGTATTTCGGGGCAAGGTAGCCGACGGCGCCCGGGCCCACGATATACATGAGCTTGGTCTGCATCGTGGCGTCGGGGCCGTCCTTGAACATGACGTAGTACGTCGTGCCCGCGGCCAGCAGACCGAGCCCCAGAACCATCTGCGCGAGGTAGTAGAGCCGCACCGAGTCGGGGGTGCGGTAGCCCGCCTGCAGCAGCTTCAGGCGCATCTGCCCCAGCTCCTCGGCGCTCTTCGGCTCGAGATACTGGGCGTACTTGTTGAGCTTGGCGTTGCGCCGGGTGTCGCGCAGGATCGCCTTGGTCTCGGCGTCGATGCGCGCGCGTCCGGACTTGGCCAGCTTGTCCATCGGGTCGGGCTTCTGGCGCAGCAGCAGCGGCACGGTCGAGAGGATCAGCAGAAGCGCCAGGCCCGCGACCACCATGAGCGGCCCGGCCGGCCCGAGCCTCTCGGTGATCATAGCGGTGAGATTGTCGAACATGGGGGACGGCCTCTCAGACTTTGATGTTCACGAGCATCCGCATGACGATGAGGTTCAGCGCCAGGAAGATTGCCACGATGAAGCAGGCGGGGATGAACCACGGGTGGTCCAGCACCTCGTCGTAGTAATGCGGGTCGGTGAGCTGGATGATCAGCAGCACCGCGACAGGGAAACCGGACAGGAACTTGCCCGACCATTGCGCCTCGGCGGTGATCGCCTTCACCCGGCGGAACAGCCGGAAGCGGGCGCGGATCACCTTGGCGAGGCCTTCGAGGATCTCGGCGAGGTTGCCGCCGGACTGCTGCTGGATCGTCACCGCCACCGCGAGGAAGCGGAGGTCCTGCATGTCGAGCCGCTCGGCCATGTGCTTGAGGCTCTCGCCGATGTCGCGACCATAGGTGGATTCGTCGGCGATGATGCCGAACTCGGTGGCCAGCGGGTCCTTGATCTCGCGCGAGACAACCGAGATGGCCGAGCTGAACGGGTGCCCCACCCGCAGCGAGCGCACCATCAGCTCTACCGCGTCGGGAAGCTGCTCCTCGATCAGCGACAGGCGCTTCCTGGCCTTGCCGTTCACCCACATGAAGACGCCGCCGACGCCCATGCCGATGCCCATGACGATGCGCACGGGCAGGCTTGCCTCGGTGCCGATGGTGAGGCCGAAGAAGGCGAAGACGCTGACGCCCGCCATCATCAGGATGAGCTGGTTCGGCGTGAAGGCGAGGGCCGCCTTCTGGGCGCGGTCGGCGAGGATCGAATAGAGCGGGATGCCGCGGTTCTCGAGATGCTGGTCCATCTCCTTGCGGAGCTTGGCGAGGACCTCCTCGCGGGCGACGTTCTTGTCGAGCATCTCGAGCCGGCGGTTCACGCGGCTGTTGAGGCTGATCGACTTGCCGAAGGCGACGAGATAGACGCCCTCGACCAGCACGAGCACCCCCGCGAAGATCAGGCCGTAGATGATGATTTCTGCGGACAGCATGGGCTTACTCCGGGCGGAAGGGGTCGTAGATCGACGGCGGGATGTCGAAACCCCACATCTTGAAGCGTTCCGAGAAGTGGGAGCGCACCCCGGTCGCGGTGAAATGGCCGATGATCTTGTTGTCCGGCGTCAGGCCGACGCGCTGGAAGCGGAAGATCTCCTGCATCGAAATGACGTCGCCCTCCATGCCGGTGATCTCGGTGATCGAGGTCATCCGGCGCGAGCCGTCCTGCAGACGCGAGGCCTGCACGATCAGGTTCACGGCCGAGGAGATCTGGCTGCGCATCGCCTTCAGCGGCATCTCGATGCCCGCCATGGCGATCATGTTTTCCAGGCGCGAGATGCCGTCACGGGCGTTGTTTGCGTGGATTGTGGTCATCGAGCCGTCGTGGCCGGTGTTCATGGCCTGGAGCATGTCGATGACCTCTTCGCCGCGGGTTTCGCCCACGATGATGCGGTCGGGGCGCATCCGCAGCGCGTTCTTGAGACAGTCGCGCGGGGTGACGGCACCCTTGCCCTCGACGTTGGGCGGCCGGCTTTCCATGCGGCCCACGTGGGTCTGCTGCAACTGAAGTTCCGCCGTGTCCTCGATGGTCAGGATGCGCTCGCTGTCGTCGATGAAGGAGGACAGCGCGTTGAGCGTTGTGGTCTTGCCCGAGCCGGTACCGCCCGAGACGATGACGTTGAGGCGTGTCGCCACGGCGGCCTGCAGGTAGACGGCCATTTCCTCGGTGAAGGCACCGAAGTTGATCAGGTCGTCGATGCCGAGCTTGTCCTTCTTGAACTTCCGGATCGAGACCAGCGAGCCGTCGACCGCGATGGGCGGCACCATGGCGTTGAAACGCGAGCCGTCGGCGAGACGGGCGTCCACGTAGGGGTTCGATTCATCGACGCGGCGGCCCACGGCAGAGACGATCTTGTCGATGATCCGCATCAGGTGGCGCTCGTCCTTGAACACCACGTCCGAGAGCGACAGCTTGCCCGAACGTTCCACGAAAATCTGGTGCGGACCGTTCACCAGAATGTCCGAGACGGTGTCGTCCTTGAGCAGGGTTTCCAGCGGGCCGAGCCCCTTCACCTCGTCGTAGAGCTCCTGGTTGAGGGTCGTGCGCTCCTCGCGGTTCAACACGACGCCCTTGTCCTGCAGCGTCTCGGCCACGATGTCACTGATCTCGTCGCGCAGTTCGCGCTCGCTGGCCTGGTCGATGGCCGAGAGGTTGAGGTTGTCGAGCAACGCGCGGTGCAGCTCGAGCTTGATCTCGCCAAGCCGCTCCTTGCGCTTCTTCTCCTTGTCCTGTGGCGCCGCCTCGGCGGGCTTCGGGGGCAGGGGCTTGCGCATGTTCGCGGGTTTCAGCGCGGGCGCGGCCTCGGTCCGGGCAGCCTGTGCCGCGACGGGCACTGCATCCTTCACCGGGGTCTTCTTGTAGCGCGAGAACATGGGTGGAGGTCCTTTCAGGCCGCTTCCGCGTCTGTTTCTCCGATCGCGTGAAGTTCGGCCGCCAGCTTGGCGATGTCCTTGCGCAGCGGGTTCTTGGGCGCCTGATCGGCCAGCGGAATGCCGTGATCGCCGGACATGGCCACCGGCTTGCCGCCGTCGGAGAGGTGCACGTCGAGACGGATGCCGAGGCTTTCGGCCATGCGCCTGGCGCGGCTCTTGCCCTGCAGGTCGGTGAATTTCGGCGCTCGCGACAGCGCGAAGCGCAGCTTGTCGAAGGGCAGGTCCTCGGCCTGCAGCGCGCGCTTCATCCGCAACGCGTTCTGGGCCGAGCGCATGTCGAGCTCGAGCAGGGCAAAGTAGACCTGCGACTCGAGCAGCACTGTCTCGGTCCACTGCACCAGCGTGCCTGGCATGTCGACGACCACGTAGTCGAAATGCTCGCGGGCGACGTCGAGCAGCGCCTTGATCTCGTCCGGGCCCAGCAGGTCGAGCGGCACCACGTCCGAGGGCGAGGTCAGCACCTGCAGCTTGTCCTGGAAGGTGACCAGCGCCTGCCCGAAGCTGTCTCCGTCCATCGCCTCGACCGAGCCCAGCAGCTCCATCACCGACTCGCGGCGGGGCAGGTCGAGATAGGTGGCGATTGAGCCGAACTGGAAGCCGAAATCCAGCAGGCAGACCCGCGGCGTGCGTTCCTTGCCGATGTTGGCGAGCTCCCACGCGAGGTTCACCGCAAAGGTCGTGGCGCCGCAGCCGCCGGCAAGGCCCTGCACGGCGATCAGAACGCCGTCGCCGCCGCCCGAGAGCGTCACCCCGTCGTTGCCGCGCCGGTCGAAGGTCGGGTCGCTGACCGCGCGGGTGGCGCTGCGCATCCGGTCGACCGCGACGGAAAGCTCACCCTCGGGCAGGGGGTAGGGCACGAATTCATCCGCCCCGCGCCTCAGCAGCTGGTGCAGCGCCGAAGGCGTCACGTCCTCGGCGATGAGCACGACCTTGATGCCGCGGTTCTTCGCAGCGGCGATGACCTCGGCGAGCAGGCCGAGGTTCTGCTCGTCCTGGCCGTCGATGGCCAGCGCCACGAATTCCAGCGCGCGGGCGTCGGATTGGTTCAGGAACGCCAGCGCCTCGCCGAAGCCGAGATCGCCCCAGCCTTCGCCGAGCAGGGCTTCCATGTCCTCGATGAGAAGATCGAAGTTCTGCACGTTCCGGCTGATCGTGCAGGCGACGATCGGGGCCGGGGGCGTGTGCAGCGCTGTCGTTCTGGTCATCGCCTCTCATCCTTTGCCTTTGTGGGGGGACCGACCCGGAAGGCAGGAGGCAAAAATCGATCAATACGGCTTTTGCCCGCTTCCGGGACACACCGCGCCGAGTCGCTCGACGCAGCTGTCCCTACAGGGGCAAAATCTCTGGGAAACTAGGCAACATTTGGGCCGAAAAACCGTAATTGTACGGTATTGCCGGACGGTTCTCCGGCCCGATCCGGTTATTGCTCGGTCGCCATGTCCGAGCCGGTGATGCCGCTCAGGGTCGTCTTCGGCTGCGCCGAACGGACGTATTCGCGGTAGATCACCTCTGCATACTTGCCGTCGAGCAGGTTCGGATGGCCGTCGACGAAGCCCGAGACCTCGGTCACGGTGCGCCGGTTCCGGCGCTCGCGGTTCTCGGTCATGATCAGCGGCTGCGTTTCGCCGTAGGACACCACCGCCTCGAGTCGCGAGCGCGAGATGCCCTGGCTGGCGAGGTAGGCGACCACGGCCTGCGCCCGGGCGAGGCCGAGCTGCCGGTTGTAGCTTGCCGACCCCACGAGGTCGGTGTGGCCGTAGACCCGGAAGCGCACCTCGGGGAACTGTCTGATCCAGCCGGCCTGCACGCGCAGCGTCTCGCGCGCACCGGCGTCGAGCTGCGAGCTGTTGAAGGCGAAGTTCACCATGCTCGGCACGTCCTCGGCGAACCGCTGGCCGAGGTCGAGCACGTAGCTGCGGTCGCCGTTCATGAGCATGGTGTTGTTCATGGTGGCATTGCCGAAGTCGCCGCGATCGGTGGTGGCGCCCGCCTCGCGGTAGAACTCCGCGCCGCAGCCGGTGACGAGAAGGAGACCGAGGCCCGCGATGCCGATCCTGATCATGCTGTAGCGCCCCTGCATCCCGTCAGTCCATCACGTAGCCATAAGATCCGGTGAAGTCCTGCCTGGCAACCTCGGCCGCGCCGCCGGTCCGCGGACGCCGGGCGTCGTCGGAGGAGGTGCGGCCGAACAGGAAGAGGTCCTTCTCGGTCGGCGGCATCACCCGGTCGGTGGGCAGGGCCAGCGCCTCGCCGCGGGTCGGCGTCACGAGGTGCGGCGTCACGATGATCACGAGCTCGGACTGCTGGCGCTCGTACTCGGCGCTGCGGAACAGTGCGCCCAGCACCGGGATGTCGCCGATCCACGGCACCTGACCGTTCACGTCGCGGAAGTCGTCCTGAAGCAGGCCCGCGATGGCAAAGCTCTCGCCGTCGCGCATCTCGACGGTTGTCGAGGTCTCGCGGCGGCGGAAGGCGTCGATGCTGATCGCGTCGGTGGTGATGCCGTTCGAACTGTCGATGGACGAGACCGCCGCTTCGAGCTGCAGGTTGATGAGGTCGCCGTCGATGACCGTGGGCACGAAGTTCAGCTCGACGCCGAACGGCTTGTAGGTGACGCTGAGCTTTCCATCCTCCTGCGAGACCGGCACCGGGTATTCGCCGCCGGCGAGGAACTTTGCTTCCTGCCCGGAAAGGGCGGTCAGGTTCGGCTCCGCCAGCGTCCGCACCATGCCCTTGCTCTCGAGCGCCTCGAGCAGGATGCCCACCTCGATGGCGCCGTTGAAGCCGAGCAGCAGCGCGCCCTCGGTGCCGTCGGCCACGGTCACGGCGTCGCCGTAGCTGTTGCCCGAATTGAGCCAGGTGCCGGTTTCCGAGCCGATGGTGATCTCGTCCTCGCCGAAGATCGGGCCGCCGATCGACAGCGACGAGCGTAGGTTCTTGGAGACCGAGCGCTGCATCTCGGCGAAGCGCACCTTAAGCATGACCTGCTGCACGCCGCCCACGGTCATCAGGTTCGAGACCCGCTCGGGCGCGTAGCGCTGCGCGAGATCGAGCGCGCGCTGCAGTTTCTGGGCGCTCGAGACGGTGCCCGACAGCACGATGCCGTCATTGGCGGTGCGCACCTCGATGGATTCGCCGGGAAGGATCTGGCGCAGACGTTCCTTGAACTCGGTCACATCCGCCGCGACCCGGACGTCGACGTTGGTGATCAGGCGGCCGTTGCCGTCGAGAATCGTCAGCGTCGTGGTTCCGGGCGTCTTGCCGAGCACGTAGATCGTGCGTTCGGAGAGCGACGAGATGTCGGCGATGGCGGGGTTGGCGATGGAAAGCTCGGCGAAGGGCTCGTCGCTCTCGACCACCACGGCGCGGTTCATCGGCACGTTCAGCACGCTTTCGGTGCCGGTCCGGACCACGCGGAGGTTGTCGGCACGGGCGTCTTCGACAAGCGGGCCCGCGGTCAGGGCCAAGCCGATCAGGGCAGCCTTGAGGTACTTGTTGAGTCTCATGTGACCTGCCTTTCGACTTCGCCTCGGTTGCAGATCTGTCGCCTGCATTTTTCCAAAGACTGCGCGAGTTCAGGTTTTATTGCAATAAACAGAGGCTTCCGACGCAGTCCCTATGTGGATATATCGCAACATCGCGATGGGAACCCTGCGCGGACGACAACGGGGGCGCCGCATGGCGCCCCCGGTCAAACGTTTGAAAGAACTCAGTTCGTGCAGGGGATCGGAATGTTGACGACCTCCGAGCCGCGGCGCACCCGGGTGGTGCAGACCCGCTCGGCGGCCTCGACCTCGACCTTGCGCTCGACGGTCCGGATGCCGAGCAGGGTGCGCTGGTCGACCTCGATGGCCTCGGCGATGCTGTCGTCGTTGGCGGCGAGCAGCGACAGCGACAGCCGTCCGGTGCTCTGGGCCTGCGCGAGGCCCGCGACCTGCTGCGGGCTGACCGCGACGGTGACGGTACGCGCGATGGTGGCGTCCGAATTCTCGACCTCGGCGGTCTGGTCGATGGCGATGAGCTTCACCGCGGTCTCGATCAGCTTGGTGACCTCGCCGCGCGGCAGGTTGTCGTCGGTGCCGGGCATCTTGCCGGTCCAGTAGACGTCGACCCGGTCGCCGGGGCGCAGGAAGCCGGACACGCCCGAGGTCACGTCGACCTTGATGGCAAAGGCACGCTGTCCGCGCTCGAGCCGCGTCGTCAGGCCGGCATCGCCGCCGGGTTCGCTGATCCTGGTGGTCAGAACCGCCTCGAACTTGTCCATGGCGCGGGTCACGACGCGCGGGGCTTCGCCGTCGGCAAACGGCGGATTGGTCTCGTCGAAGACGCCCTCGGGCAGGATCTCCTGCGGCCAGGGCGCCAGCTTGACATACTCCTTACGGAGCACCTCTCCGGTTGGCACGGCCTGGGTCGTCACGTAGATCATCCGGGTGGGCACGGCCTTCACCGCCTTCGCCCGCTCCTGCTGCAGGGCGTTCTGGTAGGCGCCGAACTGCTTCTGCGCCAGATGAACGGCAAAGCCTGCGAGGCCGAGGCCCGCGATCAGTACGAGTCCGAATACCAGTCGCATGTTCTTACCTCGCGGGTTGTTGCCGTGGGCGCCACGGTTCCCTGGCGCGCTCAAATCTCGTTGTTAGCCGGGGATTGTGGCCAATTCCGGCCCCTCCCGGGCTTTTTCGCGGCGCGTGTCGCGTGTCGCGTGTCGCGGCGACCGCCTGGGTCTGCCGTGGGCTGGATCGCGAGGCGAAAAACGATAAGGCCGCCTCGATGACGAGGCGGGCCCTTGGTACGATCCGGAACCGGCGGTTACTCGGGAAAGAGACTGGTCTGTTCCGCGGCAAGCGCCGAGGCTGTGGCCTCTTCCATGCTCCCGCTGCTGTCGCGGATCTGGTAGAACGAGATGGCGGCCATGAAGACCACCGATGCCGTCAGCACGACCCAGTCAACGGTCACTGCCCCGGAGTCGCTCCGAAGAAAATTCCTGAAAACCCGAACCATGTTTGCGACCTCATGACTGACGCGCTTCAGATGGTTGTCCACCGGGCCGGTCGCCGCCGACCCGGTGGAAAAACCTGGGCCGGAATTACTGCGTGGCGCCGAAGAGCTCGACCTGCTCGGCTGCGACTGCGCCGCCGGCTGCAGTGATCATGGCCTCGGAGTTGTCGGCGATGGTGGTGTAGGCGCCGATCGCCATTGCGACCACGGCTGCGGTCAGCACGACCCAGTCAACCGTCACGGCACCGTCTTCGTCGTTGCGGAAGGTTTTGATGAAGTTCAGCATGTCTCTCTCCGTGGAATGATGTGTCTTGTGTGGCTCACGTCACCGCTTCGATCCGATGTGGGCCTCTCTCGTTGCCCCGTTCCGTCGCGGTATGAGGAGATTTAGCCCCCGGAATCAGGCACGATTTGGGCGCAATCAGAGTGTTTTTGGTGCCCCGCCATCTTCCGGCATGTTTCGTTTCAATTATCTGTTCCTGCACGATAAATTTCTGAACTTTCTTTCCATAAGCCGCCAGTGAAGGCTGTTTTCGGCGAAAATGGCACGGCCCGGGGGGACATTCTGGCGACGATGTTGGGGGAAACCGGGCTTTGTGTCAGACTATGGGCCATAACAACCGGAAAACAGACCAGAGGCAGGTCGAGCGATGTTCCGAAGACTGGGTGTCACGGCGCTGCTGGCCGTCTCGCTCGCCGGTGTCTGTGCCGGCGGGGCGCGGGCCGACAAGCCGCCGGCCTTTCCGGAGTTCACCGCCAAGCGCGTGACGCCGCCGAAGCCCGGTACCAAGAAGCGCATCACCGTCCAGATCGAACCCGCGCCGGTCACCCCGGTCGTGGCCGCCCCGCCGCCCGTGGCGGGTGACGGCGCTCTGCCGGCGCCTGCGGGCCGCGCAACCGGCGGCGTCTCCTACGGCTGGTTCTGGGACGTGGTCTCGCCCGAGCTTGCCGCCAGCGGCCCGGGGCGGCTCGAGCCCGCGCTCATCAAGCTGTCGAACCCGCCGCAGGGGCGGGGCGTGGCGGCGCCGAGACTGCAGGACCTCCAGACCATGGCCAAGGCCCATGGCGCCGCGCTGCTCCGCGCCACGGTCGGCACGCGGGTGTCGCCGGCGCTGGCGCTGGCGGTGATGTCGGTCGAATCCGGCGGCCGGGCGAACGCGGTAAGCGGCGCCGGCGCGCAGGGGCTGATGCAGCTGATGCCCGCCACCGCCGCGCGCTTCGGCGTCAGCGACGCCTTCGATCCGGTGCAGAACATCCGGGGCGGCGTCGCCTTCCTCGACTTCCTGAGGAGGCCGTCCGAGGGCGCCCGGTTGAGGGGGCGGGGGGCCAACAACGCGGGCGAGAACGCGATTCCCCGCCACAACGGTGTCCCGCCCTATGCCGAGACCCGCGATTACGTGCCCAAGGTGCTCGCCGCTTTCAGCGTGGCGCGCGGGCTCTGCCTGACCCAGCCCGAGCTCATCTCGGACGGCTGCGTCTTCCGCATCGCCTCGAACTGACGCGCGACCGCCCCGCGGATGCCCGCGGTTTCCAATGGCCCGAAATATCCCGGGGGAGTCGCGCAAGGCGCGACGGGGGCAGCGCCCCCGACGACCTCAGCCGCGCAGCACCGCGCCGGGGTTCATGATCCCCGCAGGGTCAAGCGCCGCCTTGATCGCCCGCATTGCCGCCAGCTTCGCCGGATCGCCGTAGCGCTCGAGATCCTCGACCTTGAGCCGCCCGATGCCGTGCTCTGCGCTCACCGAACCGCCATAGGCGTGGACAAGGTCATGCACCGTGCGCTTGATCTCCTCGCGCTGGTTCACATGATCCTCGCGGCGTTGTAATGCAGGTTGCCGTCGCCGAGGTGCCCGAAGCAGTTGATGCGGAAGTCGCCCAGCCCGGCGATCAGCGGCGCGCCGCGCTCGATGAACTCGGGGATGGCCCCCAGCGGCACCGAGATGTCGTGCGACGAGATTGCGCCGATGGCCTTGTTGCCCTCGGGAATGCGCTCGCGCACCGCCCAGAATTCGGTGCGCTGCTGCTCGGACTGGGCGACGATGGCGTCGCTCACCAGCTCTTCATCCAGCGCCGTCTCGAACAGCGTCTCGAGCGCACTCGCCGGGTCGAGCCCGCGCGCGAGGCCGAGCTCGATCAGCACGCACCATTCCGGCGCCGCGGGCCATGGCTGGCGCACCTCGGGCAGCTTCTCGGTCAGGAAGTCGAGCCCCTGCCGCGAGATCAGTTCGAAGGCGCTAATGCCCTCGCCGAGCTGGTCGCGGGCCAGCGCCAGAAGTGCCAGCGCCGCCGCCGGGCTTTCCACGGTGAAGAACGCCGTGCCCACGGACGCCGGCACCGGGGCCAGTTTCAGCGACGCCGCGGTGATCAGCCCGAGCGTGCCCTCGGCGCCAAGCAGCAGGTGCCGCAGGTCGTAACCGGTGTTGTCCTTGCGCAGCCGCTTCAGCCCGTTCCAGACCGTGCCATCGGGCAGCACCGCCTCGAGCCCCAGAACCTGGTCGCGGGCATTGCCGTAGCGCAGCACGTTGACCCCGCCGGCGTTGGTAGACAGCAGCCCGCCGATC
>NZ_JAATOS010000007.1:0-42477 GCF_011806505.1 Salipiger sp. HF18
GCAGCCGCTGCCCGGGCCGCGGCGCCAGCCAGTCCATCATCGCATCCTTCCAGATGCGGTGGATGCCCATCGACATGGCGTCGTTCATCACGTCGTATTTCGACGCCACCGACCCGAAGACGCCGCGCACCCGGCCTGCCTTCTCGCTTTCGGGGATATCGGTGAAACCGAAATGCGTGGTTTTCTGGGTGTTGTCGCTCATGGGTCTTGCCGTCCTGTTGCTGCATCTCCTTATAGAGCGCGCGGCCCGCGCTGCAATGCGGCCCCGTGACAAGGAGTGAGAATGCCCGAACTGCCCGAAGTCGAAACCGTGCGCCGCGGCCTCGCCCCCGTGATGGAGGGCAACACCATCGCGAAGGCCCTGGTCAACCGTCCCGACCTGCGCTGGCCTTTCCCCGAGCGCATGGCCGAGCGCCTCACCGGGGCCCGGGTCGAGCGGCTGCGGCGGCGGTCAAAGTACATTCTGGGCGATCTCGACAGCGGCGAGACCCTGCTCATCCACCTCGGCATGACCGGGCGGATGCTGGTCTCGGGCGATGCGCTGGGGCGGTTCGTGCACGACCACCCTGCTCCGGAAAAGCACGATCACGTGGTGCTCGACCTGGCCGACGGCGCCCGCATCACCTTCAACGACCCGCGACGTTTCGGCGCGATGGACCTGATGCCCACGGCGACGGCCGAGCAGCATCCGCTGCTGGCGGCGCTGGGGCCGGAACCGCTGGGCAACGCGTTCAGCGAATCCCACCTCGTGGCGGCGCTTTCGGGGCGGACGATGCCGATCAAGTCGGCGCTGCTCGACCAGAAAATCGTCGCGGGGCTTGGCAATATCTACGTCTGCGAGGCGCTTTATCGCTGCGGGATTCATCCCGGACGTCGCGTCAGCAGAATTTCCGCGAAACGCATCGCCTCGCTCGTTCCGGTGATCCGGCAGGTTCTGGAGGAGGCCATCGCGGCGGGCGGCTCGAGCCTGCGCGATTTCCGCCAAGCCGATGGCGAGCTTGGATATTTTCAGCACAGCTTCGACGTCTACGGGCGCGAGGGCGCGCCCTGCCGAACGCCCGGATGCACGGAAACCGTCCACCGGATCGTGCAATCGGGGCGCTCGTCCTTCTACTGTCCGAGCTGCCAAAGATAGCTTGATCGGTCCGGTCAAGCTGTTAAGGCTGCGTTTTGACGCTAACGGACGGGAGCCCGAAGTCATGGCCTATGAGACGATCATCGTCGAAGTAGAGGACCACGTCGCAACCATCACCCTCAATCGCCCGGACGCCCTGAACGCCCTTAACAGCCATCTTCTGTCAGAGCTGGCGCAGGCCCTCACCGAGGCGGACGCCAACGACAAGGTGCGCTGCATCATCCTGACCGGCTCGGCCAAGGCCTTTGCCGCAGGGGCCGACATCAAGGAGATGTCCGAGAAGAGCTTCGTCGACATGTTCCTCGGCGATTTCTTCCAGCCGACGGTCGATGCTGCCGCGAAGGTGCGCAAGCCGATCATCGCAGCGGTCAGCGGCTACGCGCTGGGCGGCGGCTGCGAGCTGGCGATGATGTGCGATTTCATCATCTGTGCCGACAACGCCAAGTTCGGCCAGCCCGAGATCAACCTCGGCGTGATCGCCGGCATCGGCGGCACCCAGCGCCTGACCCGCTACGTGGGCAAGTCCAAGTCGATGGACATGCACCTGACGGGCCGGTTCATGGATGCGGAAGAAGCCGAGCGCGCCGGTCTGGTGAGCCGCGTCGTCCCCGCCAAGCAGCTGATGGACGAGGTGCGCACCGCGGCGGACAAGATCGCCGAGAAGTCGATGATCGCCACCATCGCGGCCAAGCAGGCGGTCAACCGCGCCTACGAGACCACGCTGACCGAAGGTCTGCTGTTCGAGCGCCGCGTGTTCCACTCGCTCTTCGGTACCGAGGATCAGAAGGAAGGCATGGCCGCCTTCCAGGAAAAGCGCAGCGCGCAGTTCCGCGACCGCTGATCGCGCAGGCGACACTGTTTTGAGCGGCCCGCCGGATCGGCGGGCCGTTTTGCGTTTCCCGACCGGGATGTCGCGGGCCGTGAGCGGGCCCCGATCCGGCCGGGCTCAGGT
This sequence comes from Salipiger sp. HF18, assembly GCF_011806505.1. Classification (NCBI taxonomy): domain Bacteria; kingdom Pseudomonadati; phylum Pseudomonadota; class Alphaproteobacteria; order Rhodobacterales; family Roseobacteraceae; genus Salipiger; species Salipiger sp. HF18. The sequence continues at coordinate 2,088 of NZ_JAATOS010000007.1, forward strand.
CATGTCAGGATTGCAGGGCGCCGCGATGGCTGCGGATGGCCGCCTGAATGGCGCGCCAGTCGCGCGCCTGGGTGGCGTTTCCGCGCTCTTCGCTTTCGCGCACCTTCTGCGCGGCTTCGATCTCGGCCCGGTCGCCATGGGTGCGGTAGAGCGCCTGCGCGTACTCGGTGATCTGCATTGCGTCCATCTCTGACTCCTCCCTTCAGTGAGAACACGCCCGCCGTGACGGGAGCCCGACTATAGGGAACTGAAAGCGATTCTGCGACCCATGGCGCGTTTCGGGCATTTGGGCTTTGCTTTTCCGAGATTCTGCTATAGGTGCCGCCGCTACATGCGCGTGATGCCCGCTTTGGCAAGAATCGGTCCCGACACAGAGTCCGGGTCAAGGCGGTATTGCGCACTCCAGATACCATAGACCCGAGACAGACAGGACAGATCATCATGGCAAATTCGCCCCAAGCCAAAAAACGCGCCCGCCAGAACGAAAATCGGTTCGCGGTCAACAAGGCCCGCCGTTCGCGCATCCGCACCTTCCTCCGCAAAGTCGAGGAGGCCATCGCCTCCGGTGACAAGGACGCCGCAGTCGCCGCCCTGCGCGCCGCACAGCCCGAGCTGATGCGCGGCGTGACGAAGGGTGTCTTCCACAAGAACACCGCGTCGCGGAAGATCTCGCGCCTCGCATCGCGCGTCAAATCGCTCGGCTGAAAAGCCACACACTGCGAATATCTCTAAGGCGAAAGGCACCACAACCAGTGGTGCCTTTTTTCGTTCCTCCACCCATTAATTGATCAAAGAGATTCTTTTTCGGTAAACTCCGGAGTCAAGTTTGAAGATCGGTTGCCGCTGTTCACGCCGAGTTGCTAATTTCAACAGGCGAGTCACATTGCTTGGGGGGACAGGCAAGCGGATCAGCGCCACGCATTCCAGTGGCGTTTGAAGCCGCGTCTTCGGCAGTCTGCTGTCACAGCTGTCGGAACAGGGCGCAAGCCCTGCCAGTCCGAACATATACAAAGCGCGGAAAGCGCCAGCCAAGCCACCTTTGCACAGGGGAGCAAGGGCGGTAGCGGCGTTGTTTCCGGTCAGGGGTGCGTGTCACCCCAGCCCATGCTTCCACGGCATGGGGCAGCCGAGTATTGTCAAGCGACGTGCTTCGCGGGGCGCCACGCGCAGGGCGCCCCGGGACGACGAGTCGAGCACATGGCAAGAAGCTTTCGGAGCGGGGACAGAATGACGAAGGAACAATGGGGCGCGTTGCAGGACCAGTTGAGCAGCACGATCGGGGAGAACAACTACAAGACCTGGATCCAGCCGATCGAATTCCACGGCATCGAGCCCGGTGGCATCGCGGTCTTCAATGTCCCGACGAACTTCATCGGCACCTACGTGTCGCAGAATTTCGGCGAGCTTCTGCTGGCCAAGCTGGCATCGATGGATTCCGAGATCAGGCGCCTGAAGTTCCAGGTTGCGAACGTCGATACGCGACCGTCGCAGCAGCCGCGCCCGGCTCCGACCGCGGGCTCCGCCGCGTCCACGCAGACGGCGACCGCGACCTCTGGGGACGTGCTTCCGGGGGCTCCGCTCGACGCCCGCTTCACCTTTGACAGCTTCATCGTCGGCAAGCCGAACGAGCTGGCCCACGCCGCGGCCAAGCGCGTGGCCGAGGGCGGCCAGGTGACCTTCAACCCGCTCTTCCTCTACGGCGGCGTCGGCCTCGGCAAGACGCACCTGATGCATGCGATCGCATGGGACCTGCGCAACCACCGTCCCGACCTGAACGTGCTCTACCTCTCCGCCGAACAGTTCATGTACCGCTTCGTCCAGGCCCTGCGCGAACGTCGCATGATGGACTTCAAGGAGCTGTTCCGTTCGGTCGACGTGCTCATGGTGGACGATGTGCAGTTCATCGCCGGCAAGGATTCCACCCAGGAAGAGTTCTTCCACACGTTCAACGCGCTGGTGGACCAGAACAAGCAGATCATCATCTCGGCCGACCGTGCCCCCGACGAGATCAAGGACCTCGAGAACCGCATCCGCTCGCGGCTCCAGTCCGGCCTCGTCGTCGACCTGCACCCGACCGACTACGAACTGCGCCTTGGCATCCTCCAGTCCAAGGTTCAGAACTACCGCCTGCAATACCCGTCGCTGCAACTCGACGACGGCATTCTCGAATTCCTCGCGCATCGCATCTCGACCAACGTCCGGGTGCTCGAGGGCGCGCTGACCCGCCTCTTCGCCTTCGCGTCTCTTGTCGGCCAGCCGATCACCATGGAGCTGACGCAGGATTGTCTCGCCGACGTGCTGCGCGCCTCGGACCGCAAGATCTCGATCGAGGAGATCCAGCGCAAGGTGGCCGAGCATTACAACATCCGTCTCTCGGATCTCATCGGCCCGAAGCGGGTGCGCAACTTCGCGCGTCCGCGGCAGGTGGCCATGTACCTGTGCAAGCAGCTCACCGCCCGCTCGCTGCCCGAGATCGGCCGCCGCTTCGGCGGGCGCGACCACACCACCGTGATGCACGGCGTCAAGCGCATCGAGGAACTGCGCACGCAGGACAGCCAGATCGCCGACGACGTCGAGCTGCTGCGCCGCGCGCTCGAAGCCTGAGTCCCTGTCACAACACATCGAGCCGGGGCCGCGAAACCGTGGCCCCGCGGCCTTGACGGCACATTGAAACCATCGGATCAATCGCAGAAACAACGCTTGGAGCGGCTAGCGCATGGCGCTAGGCTGCATCTCCGGCATCGCGGAGGGTGAGGGATGAAAGTCAGTATCGAACGCGCGACACTGCTCAAGGCAGTGAGTCAGGCGCAATCCGTGGTGGAACGGCGCAATACCATTCCGATCCTCGCCAACGTCCTGATCGAGGCCGAGGGCAACACGGTGACCTTCCGTGCCACCGATCTCGACATCGAGGTCCTGGACAAGGCGCCGGCGCAGGTCGAGCGGGCAGGGGCCACGACCGTGTCGGCGGTGACGCTGCACGAGATCGTCCGCAAATTGCCCGACGGGGCGCTGGTGCAACTGTCCGAGGACGGCGGCGCCGGACGTCTCACGGTGACTGCGGGACGGTCGAACTTCAACCTCGCCACCCTGCCGAAGGAGGACTTCCCGGTCATGGCCTCGTCGGAATACGCGACGAACTTCACCGCCAAGGCCGAGGTGCTGCGCAAGCTCTTCGACAAGTCGAAATTCGCCATCTCCACCGAAGAGACCCGTTACTACCTGAACGGCGTCTACATGCACATCGCCGACAGCGAAGAGGGCCGGGTGCTGCGCTGCGTCGCCACCGACGGCCACCGCCTTGCGCGCATCGACGCGCCGCTGCCGTCGGGCGCCGAGGCCATGCCGGGCGTGATCGTGCCGCGCAAGACCGTGGGCGAGCTGCGCAAGCTGCTCGACGAGGACGAGATGGACATCGCGGTGTCGGTTTCCGAGACCAAGGTGCGTTTCGCCACGCCCGACATTACCCTGACCTCCAAGGTCATCGACGGCACCTTCCCCGACTATTCGCGCGTGATCCCCACCGGCAACACCCGCCGGCTCGAGGTCGATGCGAGCGAGTTCGCCAAGGCGGTGGACCGGGTCGCGACCGTCTCGTCCGAGCGGTCGCGCGCGGTGAAGCTGCAGCTTGACGAGGACCGGCTGGTGCTCTCGGTGAACGCGCCCGACAGCGGCGCCGCCGAGGAAGAGCTGGCCGTGGCCTATGGCGACGACCCGCTCGAGATCGGCTTCAACGCAAAGTACCTGCTCGAGATCGCGAGCCAGGTGGATCGCGAGAACGCGGTGTTCATGTTCAACTCGTCCGGCGACCCGACCCTGATGCGCGAGGGCAGCGACACCAGCGCGGTCTATGTCGTGATGCCGATGCGGGTGTGAGTCGGGGCACCCCGTCCCCGAAGCCTCGCACCGCTTGGGAGCCAGCCGTCTCGTGTCCGGACAAGACTGAGGGACAGGCACCGCGCCTGTCTTTCATCTGTCTGGAGATACTCGAAAAAACACCTTCCAACATGCGCCAGGCACCTCCATGAGCCTGCATCTTTCCTCGCTCGCGCTGTCGCATTTCCGCTCGCACCGTCGCGCGGAAATCGCGGTGGATGCGCGTCCCGTGGCGATCTACGGGCCGAACGGGGCGGGCAAGACCAATCTCATCGAGGCGGTGTCGCTGCTGTCGCCCGGGCGCGGCATGCGGCGTGCCGCGGCGCAGGAGATCGCCCGCCGGCCCGAGGCCCTGGGCTGGCGCATCGGCGCGGAATTGCACGCCCCCGACGGGGTCCACGAGATCGACATCCGTGCCGAGGCCGGTGCCGCGCGGCAGGTCTCGATCGACGGCAAGCCCGCGCCGCAGACGGCGCTGGCGCGGATCACCCGGGTGCTCTGGCTGGTGCCCTCGATGGACCGGCTCTGGATCGAGGCGCCCGAGGGCCGCAGGCGGTTTCTCGACCGCATGACGCTGTCGTTCTTCCCTGACCACGCCGACGCCTCCCTGACCTACGAAAAGGCCATGCGCGAGCGCAACAGGCTGCTCAAGGACCAGGTCCGCGACGCGCATTGGTACGCGGCGCTCGAAGGGCAGATGGCGCAGGCCGGCGCGCAGCTCCAGTCGAACCGGCAGGCGGCGCTGGCACGGCTGGCGCAGGCGCAGGAGGGGGCCGAGACGCAGTTTCCCGCCGCCGAACTCGAGCTGGTGTCGACCGAGGCCGACATTCCCGAGACTGCCGAGGGCCTGCGCGCCGCGCTGTCCGAGAGCCGCTTCCGCGACATGGCGGCCGGGCGCACGCTGATCGGGCCGCACCGCGCCGACCTGCACGGGGTCTTTGCCGCCAAGGGCGTGCCGGCCTCGGACTGCTCCACAGGCGAGCAGAAGGCGCTGCTGATCTCGCTGATCCTCGCCAACGCGCGGGCGCTGGCCGCCGACCTCGGTGCGCCGCCGATCCTGCTGCTCGACGAGGTCGCGGCCCACCTCGACGCGGGCCGCCGCGCGGCGCTTTACGACGAGATCTGCGCGCTGGGGGCGCAGGCCTGGATGACCGGCACCGGACCCGAGCTCTTCGGAGAGCTCGGTGCCCGCGCACAGCGGCTCGAGGTGCGCGAGGAGGGCGGGCAATCTTTCGTTGAAAACCCGCTCAACTGACACCAAATCTTGTGTCATCTGCGTGACATTGCAGGGCTTTCCCACTATAAAATCCACAAACAAGACAGAGGATGGCTAGATGGCCGAACCCGCAGGCGCGCCGCAGGAATACGGCGCGGATTCTATCAAGGTTCTCAAGGGCCTGGAAGCAGTGCGCAAGCGTCCCGGGATGTACATCGGCGACACCGATGACGGCTCGGGCCTGCACCACATGGTCTACGAGGTCGTGGACAACGGCATCGACGAGGCTCTGGCAGGCCACGCGGATTTCGTTCGCGTGAAGATTCATGCCGACAACTCGGTCTCGGTGCGTGACAACGGCCGCGGAATCCCGGTCGACATGCACCACGAAGAAGGCGTCTCGGCGGCCGAGGTCATCATGACCCAGCTGCACGCCGGCGGGAAGTTCGACCAGAACTCCTACAAGGTTTCCGGCGGTCTGCACGGCGTGGGCGTCTCGGTGGTGAACGCGCTCTCGGTCTGGCTCGAGCTGCGCATCTGGCGCAACGGCAAGGAGCACTACGCGAAGTTCGAGCACGGTGAGACCACCGAGCACCTTCGCGTCGTGGGCGAGGCTCCGGGCGAAAAGGGCACCGAGGTGCGCTTCCTCGCCTCGACCGGTACCTTCTCGAACCTCGACTTCGACTTCCACACGCTCGAAAAGCGCCTGCGCGAGCTCGCCTTCCTGAACTCCGGCGTGCGCATCATCCTCGAGGACGAGCGCCCGGCGGAACCGCTGCGGATCGAGCTGCACTACGACGGCGGCGTGAAGGAGTTCGTGAAATACCTCGACCGCTCCAAGCAGCCGATGATGCCCGATCCGATCTACATGACCGGTGAGAAGGACGGCATCGGCGTCGAGGTCGCGATGTGGTGGAACGACAGCTACCACGAGACCGTGCTGCCCTTCACCAACAACATCCCGCAGCGCGACGGCGGCACCCACCTCGCGGGCTTCCGCGGGGCGCTGACCCGGACGCTCACGCGCTACGCCACCGACAGCGGCATCGCCAAGCGCGAGAAGGTCAACTTCACCGGTGACGACGCCCGCGAAGGCCTGACCTGCGTACTCTCGGTCAAGGTCCCCGATCCCAAGTTCTCGAGCCAGACCAAGGACAAGCTGGTTTCGTCCGAGGTACGCCCGGCGGTCGAGAACCTTGTGAACGAGAAGCTGACCGAGTGGTTCGAGGAGCACCCGAACGAGGCCAAGATCATCGTCGGCAAGATCGTCGAGGCAGCGCTGGCCCGCGAGGCCGCCCGCAAGGCGCGCGAACTCACCCGCCGTAAGAACCCGATGGACGTCAACTTCCTCGCCGGCAAGCTCAAGGACTGCTCCGAAAAGGACCCGTCCAAGACCGAGCTCTTCATCGTCGAGGGTGACTCCGCAGGCGGCTCGGCGCAGACCGGGCGCGACCGTGGCACGCAGGCGATCCTGCCGCTGAAGGGCAAGATCCTGAATGTCGAGCGGGCGCGGTTCGACCGGATGCTCGGCAGCCAGGAGATCGGCAACCTCGTTATGGCGCTCGGTACCGGCATCGGCCGCGACGAGTTCAACATCGAAAAGCTGCGGTATCACAAGATCATCCTGATGACCGACGCCGACGTCGACGGCGCGCACATCCGGACGCTGCTGCTGACCTTCTTCTACCGGCAGATGCCGGAGCTGATCGAGGGCGGCTATCTCTACATCGCGCAGCCGCCGCTCTACAAGGTGAGCCGCGGCAAGTCCGAGGTCTACGTCAAGGACCAGGCGGCGCTCGACGCTTACCTGATCGACCAGGGCATCGACGGCGCGCATCTCACGCTGGGCAGCGGCGAGGTCATCGTCGGACAGGACCTGCGACGCATTATCGACGAGGCACGCCAGCTCAAGCGCGTGCTCGACGCCTTCCCGACGCATTACCCGCGCCACATCCTCGAGCAGGCCGCCGTGGCCGGGGCCTTCGTGCCGGGCGCCGTGGATGCCGACCTTCAGGGCGTGGCCGACCGGGTGGCGCAGCGGCTCGACCTGATCGCGGTCGAGTACGAGAAGGGCTGGACCGGCCGCATCACGCAGGACCGTGGCATCCGTCTCGCGCGGATCCTTCGCGGCGTGGAAGAGGTCCGGACGCTGGACGGCCCGATGCTCCGCTCGGGCGAGGCGCGCAAGACCGGAAGCTTCACGCAGGCACTGCAGGCGATCTACTCGACCGCCTCCACGCTCGAGCGCAAGGATCGCCGGCAGGCCATCTACGGCCCGCTCGGCCTGCTCGAGGGGATCCTCGAGGAAGGCGAGAAGGGTCTGGCCCTGCAGCGCTACAAGGGACTGGGCGAAATGAATCCGGGCCAGCTCTGGGAGACGACGCTCGATCCCGACGCGCGCACGCTGCTGCAGGTGCGGGTCGACGACCTGACCGAGGCCGACGACATCTTCACCAAGCTGATGGGCGACGTGGTGGAACCGCGGCGCGAGTTCATCCAGCAGAACGCGCTCAGCGTCGAGAACCTCGACTTCTGAGCCCCTGCGGGCCGGAGGCATGAGACAAGGGAAGGGCGGCGTGCAGGGACTGCGCGCCGCCCTTTGACTTGGTCAGGTTCATGGCGCGGGGCAGGGGCCCCGGGTCCGGGGGTCAATGGCCGCCCGAGAACACCAGTTGCTGCACTGGCATGAACAGCATCCGCAGTCGCAAACCGGCGGCATGCACCACGCCGATGGTGTCCACCACGTGCAGGAAGATCTTCCGGCCGGTGGGCAGCGTCTCGTCCTCGAGCTTGGCATGGTTGTCGGTGTAGAGCATCACGATGCAGCTGCTGCCGGGCGGGACCCGGCTGGCCTCGCCGGGGTAGAGCGGCTCGAGATAGGTCAGAACGCTGCCCGGGCGCACGTTGTCCTGCGGATCCGCGAGCCGGTCGGTGGGCCGGATCTGCCCCGCCGGGATCACGTCCTGCACCTGCGTCACGACCATTGGGATGATGTCGAGGGGTTTGGACATGCAGCCCATCTCGCCGACCATCCCGGTGTGGATGACCTGCGCCGCGATCTGGCTGAAGGCGGCCTGGAAACGGTTGCGGCCCGACTCGGTGGGCACGAGGATCCCCGCGGGCCTCGCCAGCGGGCTGATGAAATCGCCGACCTGCAGGCCGAACTGTTCGATTTGCCCGTCGATGCCCGCGATGATCACCGTCTTGTCGAGCTCGGCCTGCGCCAGCGCCACCTGCGCCTTGGCGCTTTCGAGCCTGGCGGGGATGACCTGGTCGATCTGCTGCTGCGCGCTCTGCTGCTGCAATTCCGCCGCCTGAAGCTGCGCCTGCCGCTGGTCGACGAGGTTCTCCAGGCGCTCGATCTCGGTCAGCCGGACGGCGCTGGAGCCCTGATCGCGCAGGGTCTCGTTGCGCTCGAGTTCCTCCTGCGACTGGGTCAGGGCGGCGCGGGCCTGCGCCACACCCGCCTCGGCCAGCGCGAGATCGGTCTCGGCGATGGTGGCCGAGACCTCGGTCTCGACCAGCTGCGCCCGCGCCGCGTCGAGTGAAGCGCGCTGCGACAGGCCGTCGAGCTCGATCAGCGGATCGCCTGCCGAGACGATCTGGTTGTTCGAGACGTGGATCTCGGAGACCCGGCCGCTGACCTGCGGGAGGATGGTGACGGTACGGAAGTAGGAGTTCACGGTCAGGCTCGCCGGGTGGTAGTAGAACAGCACCGTGATCAGCGAGATGGTCAGCATCAGCCAGATGGTGAGGCCCCAGCGCAGCTCATACCACATGGAGAAGAGCGTGATTTCGTGCCCGATCCGTTTGCCCTGACCGTAGCGGCGGAACAGGTAATCGGGCAGCAGCGAGACCAGCGAACAGAGGATCGCTTCGAGCATCGGATCAGCTCTCCTCTTTCGGTGCGTCGGGGGCGTGGGGGTGTCCATGCCCATGATGCCCGTGGGCAGGCGCGGGTTCGGGCGCCTCGGCGACGGGCTGGGGCTCTCCCAGTGCCTTGGCCTTCAGCGCGGCCAGCGAGTCGGCGATGGATTCGATCGGGGTGAGCAGGTCGGGTACCCGGAACCCGGCCACGAGGATCGCCGCTGCCCAGAACAGGTTGTTGTGGGTGAACAGCGCCAGCAGCGCGAGGATCCCGACGATCTGAAGCTGCGGATGGTTGCTCTTGTGGGCCATCCGCTCGGGGATCGCGTGCAGCGTGAGATAGAACACCCCGAGCGCGGCGACCAGGATGATCCCGAAGATCGCCATCGCCGTGAACAGGACATCGCTGCCGTCGGCCCCGGCCACGTAGCCGGGGATGTGATGCGGCGCGAGCGGATGGATGGACGATTGCTCCACCGAAGACCCCCGTGTGCTGCGGAACCACGGGCATTTAGGCACAGTCACGGGGGCGTGATAAGCTTTTTCTCGCCAGATCCTGCACTTAAGAGGTTTTGGCGTGATCTGGATGCTACTTACACGGGAGTCCTGCCTCGGCCCCCTGTCGCGCGATGCTCTCGGCGATCAAGGCGGGCGTGTCGGCCCAGGCGATGAAGGGCGGCAGCGTCGGGCCCTCGAAGCCCGCGGCGGCCAGCGCGGCGGGCACGTCGTCGCTCATGTGACCGGATTCCTGCGCGAAATAGGGCAGGCAGACCGCCTGCGACAGCCCCTGTGCAACGTCCTTGAGGAACGGCGGCTGCTCGATGAAGCCTGTGCGCGTCGCGGTGAAACCGAGACCCGCGTGCAGGGTCTTGGCGAAGGCATAGGCACTGTCGGCACTGGTGCGCGACACGGCGCTGCCGTGCGCGGCGACGACCAGCGCCGTCTCGGAGGCCTGCCAGCCGCGCGCCGCGAGGAACGCGGACAACTCGCGCCGGGCGCAGGCCTGGAGCCCGGGCTCAACGCCGAAGGGTTCGAGCATCCTTACCCCCAGCGCGCGGGCCTTCTTTGCCAGAACCTGTCCGGTGAACCAGCCCCGCGCCATGAAGAACGGGTAGATCAGCGGCTTGCCCAGCCGCGCGATCTCGGCCTCGAGCTTGCCGGTGGTGGCAAGCGTGGCGCTGCCGATCTCCCATCCGGGCATCCGGGATTCGACCCTCACGGCCAGCGCCCGCAGCGCGGCCTCCTGCGAGGGCGGGTCGGATGGACTTCCATGGGCCACGATCACTGCGGACAGTGGGGGCGTCGGGGGCTCGGCCATTTCGTCGGCGACTCCTTGCAGCTGCTTGATTTGTTTTTGTTTGTGCTCGTTGGCGTAAGGGAGGGCGACGCTCGGCAGCGTCTGGATTGATGCTAGACGATTCGAACGGGTCCGTCGCCGGACCTATCCGGATTTTTGAAGATGCGTCTTGAAAGCTGCCTTTTCAACAGGTGATGGAACCGCGTGCCCCGCCGGGACGTTGAAATGGGGTTCATCCAGGAGGCCATCGTGCAGTCCCAGCGCACCGTTTGCGTCATTCTCAACGAAAGATCCGGAGACCACGCGGAAGGCGACCGTCGCGCCAGGATCGCGGCATTGCTGGGAGAGGCCGGGCTCAATGCCAAGGTGGTCGCGCCGGACCGCAACCAGGACCTGACCGAGGCCGCCCGTCGTGCACTGCGCCAGAGCGGCGCCGACATGCTGGTCGCCGCCGGCGGGGACGGCACCATTGCTGCAGTGGCGGCGGCGAGCCATGACGAGGGCGTGCCGATGGGGGTGATCCCGCAGGGCACCTTCAACTACTTCGCGCGCGGTCTCGACATTCCCGAGGACATGGAAGGCGCCATCGACGTGCTGGCCAATGGCGAGCTGCACGACATGCCGCTGGGCGAGGTCAACGGCGAGGTGTTTCTGAACAACGCCAGCCTCGGGGTGTACCCTCTGATCCTTCACCGGCGCGAGAGCATCTACAACCGCTGGGGCCGCTCGCGCATTGCCGCCTACTGGTCGGTGCTGCTCGCGCTCTCGGGCTTCCGCCGCCCGCTGAAGCTGCGCATCGTGATCGACGGGCAGGAGAGGAAGGTCCGCACGTCGCTGGTCTTCGTTGCCAACAGCGCCTACCAGCTCGACCGTTTCAACCTCGACGGCGTCGAGGCGGTGCGGGACGGCAAGTTCGCGCTCTTCACCGCCAAGGGCGAGCGCAGCATCGACCTCGTGCGCACGGCGCTGAAATTGGCGGGCGGCGCGGCCCAGAAGGGTGCCGATTTCGACCTCGTGACCGCCCGCGACATCACCATCCACACCGGCCGTCCCAAGGCGCTTGTCGCCCGCGACGGCGAGAAGGCCCTGATGAAGACACCGATCCGCGTCCGGTTGCGCGACGTGCCCCTCCGAGTCATGGTGCCCCGAAACGACCCGACAGAATGACCCGAATAGCCCATATCTCAGACCTGCACTTCGGACGTACCGATGTCGAACTGCTCAACCCGCTGCTCGCCGCGATAAACGGAGCGCGTCCCGATCTCGTTGCCGTCACCGGCGATTTCACCCAACGCGCCCGTGTTTCGCAATATCGCGAGGCCCGCGCCTTCCTCGACCGGCTCGAAGCGCCGTGGATGGCGGTGCCAGGCAATCACGACGTCTCGCTCGACAATCTCTGGATGCGGTTCATCCGGCCCTACAAGCGGTATCGCGAGCATATCTGCAACGACCTCTTCCCGACCTTCCGGGGCGCGGGGATCGTGGCGGTGGGGCTCAACACCGTCGACCGCTACCGCTGGCAGCGCGGCAAGGTGCGCTGGTTCCAGCTGCGCCAGGCCTGCCGCATCTTCGGCGAGTCCGAGGGCACCAAGCTGGTGTTGGCGCATCACCCGTTCGAGCAGGATGCCGACGTGAAGAAGAGCCTGATGCGCGGGGCCAACAAGGCCATCGAGCAGCTCTCGGATTGTGGCGCGCATATCGTGCTCTCGGGCCACCTGCACCGCTGGCGGGCCGAGCCCTTCCTGTCGCGCAAGAACCGCTCGCAGGTGCTGCAGGTTCACGTGGGTACCGGGCTTTCGACCCGGCTGCGCGGGCAGGAGAACGATTTCGCCCTGCTCGACGTGGCGCAGGACGAGGTGGCGGTGACGCGGATGATCGCCCGCGACGGTGCCTTTGCCGAGGCCGGCGTGCGCCGGTTCGTCTATGGTGACGAGGGCTGGAAGGAGCGCCGCGACACTATGTCCGCGGAGCCGGCGGGAACGGTCAGGGACCCCGCGGCGTTGCGCCACTGAGTCAACAGGAGGGGCGTCCGATGACGGAGCGCGAGACTGACACCGCCGAAAATGCCGAACACGTGGCGCATCCGCGCGACGTGCGTGCCGGGCCCGGAGACGCGGGTGCCGCCGACCGGCCCAGCCATCTTCCCGAGACTGCCACCGATCGCCGCGCCGGGCGCAGTGCGACGCGGCTGTTTCTCGGGCTGCTTCTTCTGGGGGTGCTGGTCGCGGTGGTCCTCGGCTGGGCGGCGATGGGCTGAACAAGGCCGACCGTGCGCCCGGGGGGCTCAGATCACCCCGAGCGCGAAGAGCGGCACCAGCGCCGCGCCCACGATGACGCAGCTTCCGAACAGCGCGAAGATACCGTCGCGTGCCAGCAGTGCCGTGGCGATCAGCATCACCGCGCCGCCGAGCAGCGAGGACGAGAACGGCACGATCTCGAGGAACGGCATCGCTGCGCCGCATAGGAAGCACAGCAGTTGCAGCCATTTGGAGAGCGGGGTCGCAGTCAGCACCCGCAGCCGGCGCTTGGAATGCTTGTCGAGCCAGTTGCTCACCACGCGCAGCTTGCCCACCGCATTGTGGGCCTTTTCGCTGTCGATGCGGCGGCGCATCAGCACGTCCGGCAGCCAGAGGTGACGCCGGGACACCAGCATCTGCGCCGAGATGAAGGCGATCGCCAGCCCGCAGGCCGAAGAGAACAGTGGAATCCCCGAGAGCGGCGAGACCACCAGCAGAGCAGGAACCATCAGCGCCGGCAGGAACGAGCTCTCGCCGAATTCCTCGAACAGGTCCCGCAATGTGAGGTCTTCTGCTTCGGTCACCCTGGATAGTCTGTCGACGATCTGCCCGACGGGCCCGTGCCCTTGTTGCGCCGCGGCTGTCATTTGGTGCGGGTCTCCTGTTCCGATCGTTACTCAATGCGCGGGGCCCGTCCGGGTTCCGTTGCAACAGCCTATAGCAGATCAAAAAAGAGGCGGGCAGAGGGCTGGGCATGGTGCTACCGTCCGCCGGGTTGCCGGGCCGAATCCGGTGCAGCTCAAGGGGGGCCGCTTGGCCAAAAGCCGCGGACAGAACAGCGTCACCTGGAGAGCGAGACCCGGCGTGGTGAGCCGCGCCGTCCTCAGCCACGGGATGATCTTGTCAGCCATTTTCCTGCCACCCACGGCGGTGGCCCTGATCGAGGGCGAGTGGGAACTCGCCGCGATGACCGGCGGCGCTTCGGTGCTCTGCATCGGCGCGGGGCTTGCGGGACGGCGCCTGCCACCCCCGCACGACCTGCGCGCCATCGAGGCGGTCTGCACGCTGGTGATCCTCTTTCTCTTTGCCGCGATCCTGCCGGTGCCCGCCTTTCAAGTGCTGGGGCTGGGTGTGCTGGATGCGCTCTTCGAATCCGTCTCGGGGATCACCTCGACCGGGCTGTCGGTGGCGGGGGACGTCTACGACTGGCCGGTGGCCGGGCACCTGCTGCGCGGCTGGCTGCTCTGGTGCGGGGGCTTTGCCATCGCCGTGGCGGGCAGCGCGCTGATCCTCGGTCCCGGCAACGTGGCGCAGGCCATGGGCGAGGCCGGCATCGAGGAGCGCGACATCCTCAGTTCGACCCGCGATCAGGCCCGGGCGCTGCTGCGGGTCTACACGGCGATTTCCGTGCTTGCGGTGCTGGCGCTCTGGCCGCTGATGCCCAGCTTCTGGGAGGCGCTGATGATCGCGCTCTCTGCGGTCTCGACCGGGGGCTTCTCGCCGCGCCCGGACTCCCTGGCCTCCTATCCTGTCGCGGCGCAGGTGGTGACGATGGTGGCCTGTCTCGCGACCTCGGTATCGTTGCTCTTCTACGTCTACGCCCGGCGCTACGGGCTCGGGCCGGCGTGGGAGAAGACCAATACCGGCGCTGTGCTGGGCGCGACGCTGGGCGGCGCGCTGGTGGTGGTGGGGCTTCTGCTGCTCGACCGGGAGACCAACCCGATGGTGCTGCTTCAGACCGCGCTCAACTTCATCTCGGGCATGACCACCGCCGGTTTCTCGGTGGCCCCGGTGATGGAGTACCGGCCGCTGGTGGCGCTGGTGCTCGCTGGGATGTTCGTCGGCGGCGGCATCGGCTCCACCGCCGGGGGCATCAAGATCGACCGCGCGGTGCTGCTCGCGAAAAGCGTGCGGCTCACGCTCATCCGCCTGCGCTCGCCCGCGCGTGCGGTCATCCATCTCACCGAACGCGGCCGCGAGATCGAGGAGGAGCGCATCGCCGCCATCGCCGCGATCCTGTCGCTCTACGTGGCCTGCGCCTTCGTGTTCTGGCTGATCTTCATCGCCTCGGGCATCGACCCGCTTTATGCGAGCTTCGAGATCATCTCGGCGCAATCCACTGCCGGGCTCTCGGTCGGAATCTCGGAACCCTCTCTCGCCCCCCATCTCAAGCTCGCGCTGATCGCGGCGATGCTGCTGGGGCGCCTCGAGTTCGTCGCGCTGATCGCGGCGCTGTCTCCCTACACATGGATCCGGAAAAGGAGCTGACCATGCGAGTTGTGATCGTCGGAGCCTCGCGCTTCGGTCAGGCGACCGCCAAGGAGCTGCTGGAAAGCGGTCACGAGGTCGTCCTCGTCGACGAGAACCCCGAGCGGCTGAAGTCCGCGCGCGAGACCCTGGACTGCGGCATGGTGCATGGCGACGGCTGCCTGCCCACGGTGCAGCGCGATGCCTTCGGCGATCATGCCGACGCGCTGGTGGCGCTGACCAACGCCGACGACGTGAACGTGCTGGCCGCCGCCGTCGGCCGCTCGGTCGGCTTCCCGCGCGTGGTGCCGCAGATCGTGCGCCCGGAACTGCTGTCGGTCTGCCAGGAGCTTGGCCTGAGCGACCTCATCACTCCGCACGCCACGGTGGCGCGTTCCATTGTCCGGGTGCTCGAAGACGGCGCCGACGCCGCGCTCGACCTGCGCTACTACAAGGGCGTGCAGGTGCTGGGCTACAAGATCGGCAAGCGCTGCCACGGCTGGACCGTCGCCGATTTCGAGCTGCCCGAGAAGGCGCGCATCATCGGCATCGCGCGGGGCGAAAACGAGGAGGAATTCGTCTTCGACATTGACGAGCTTTGCGAGGGCGACCGGCTGATCATCGTGGCCGCCCCGAAGGCGCACGAGAAGCTCGACGCGCTCTTCGCAGAGCCGCCGGAGCCCGCCGAAAACGGCCTCGCCGAGCGCGGCTGAGAGGGCCCCGGACGGGACGGGCCGGCTGACACAACATTTGGTTCCGAGGGGGCGGAACCTTCGCGCCCGATCCAAGGTTGAGCCGGCATGAAACGATCAGCCACCGCCCCCGATCCAGTGCTGCGCGTCTCGGTGGCGATCATGGCTGCCGGAACGCTGCTCCTTGCTCTCAAGGTAGCAGAAGACATCTTCGCCCCCCTCATGCTCGCCATCGTGGTGGGGGTCATCTTCGCGCCGCTCGCCGACCGGCTCGAACGTCTCGGGCTGCCGCGCGGCGTCGTGGCGCTCGGTATCATCATCGGCATCTTCTTCGCGATTGCGGCGCTCGCCTTCCTCGTAGAGCCCTACATCACCCTCGTCATCGACCGGATCCCCTCGATCAAGTTCGAGCTCGGCAAGCTGATGTTCGAATACCGGGGCCTGATACAGGGTATCGGCGAGGTCAGCGGCGAGATCGAGGACGCGCTCGGCGCGGCGGTCGCCGAATCCTCGGACGCTACCGGCGTGCCGACGATGAAGGACGCGCTGTTCCTCGCACCGGTGATCCTCGCGCAGGTGCTGGTGTTCCTCGGCGGGCTCTTCTTCTTCCTGCTGACCCGCAACGACATCTACCGCTGGATGGCGCACCGCATCGGCTCGGGCCCCGAGACGCCGATGATGCTCGAGCGCTTCTGTGCGGCCGAGAAAATGGTCTCGCGCTATTTCGCGGCGATCTCGGTGGTGAACGCGGGGCTTGGCCTCGCGGTGGGGGCGGCGCTGATGCTCATCGGGCTGCCCGGCGCCGTGGTCTGGGGCATCGCTGCGATGCTTCTGAATTTCGTGCTCTACCTCGGGCCGGCGGCGCTGGCCGGCGGGCTGCTGCTGGCGGGCATCGTCAACTTCGACGGGCTGATGACCTTTGCACCGATGGCGATCTATCTCGGGCTCAACATGACCGAGGCGCAGTTCGTCACGCCCTCGCTGGTCGGGCGGCACGTGCAGATCAACCCGTTCCTGATCTTCGTCGCGCTGCTGTTCTGGCTCTGGTTCTGGGGCCCGCTGGGCGGCATCGTCGCGATCCCGGTGACGCTGATCACGCTGCGTCTCTTCGACATCCTCGGCGACCGGCCTTCGCGCAATCCCGCCGCCCGGCCTGCCTGACCAGCTTACATGTCGCGACCACGGACACGCCCGCCCGGAGACACCGGTGCGGGCGTTGTGCTGTCTGCCGAGACACTGGCGGGACCGGGGAGGCGTGGAAAAAGAAAACCCCGCTCTCCGGGGAGGGAGAGCGGGGTATGGGGTGCGTGTCGCTGAGGGAAGTCGGGACAGGGTGCGACACGCTTAGGGACAGGACTTTCGCGCCCTTGGGATAAGAACGCCCGTCGTCTCAACCGGTTCCCGGGTCTTCAAGAATAAGTTTCACGAATTTTGCGGCGCTTGTTCAGCTCGCCGTTAAGCTGCGCGCCCAGAAGCGTGACCAGCGCGCTGACGTAGAACCAGAGCAGCAGCGCCACCACCGCGCCGAGCGATCCGTAGACCTCGTTCAGGCGGTCGAAGTTGCGCACGTAGGTGGTCAGGACCCACGACCCCAGCGCCCAGCCGAGCAGCGCCAGCACCGCGCCGGGCGTGAACCAGCGCATCCGGGCCTGCCGGCGGTTGGGGCCGTAGCGGTAGAGGAGGGCGATGGCGAAGAACACCACTGCCAGCAGGATCGCCCATTTCAGCATGCTGACCATGAGCTCCACGTGGAACGGCAGACCGAGGAAGACGAAGGTCGCCGGCACGATCACCACCGCCGCGAAGGCGACGAGCGCGGTCAGGACCAGTAGCACGGTCAGCAGAAAGGCCACGGCGAGCCGGCGGATGGCGTTCTCGCGGTGCGGCGTGTTGTACACAGCGTTTAGGCCCCGGATCAGCGCCGCGACCGAGGCCCGCGACGACCAGATCGCCAGTACGATCGAGATCACCGACGCCCATTGCAGGGTCGAGCGGTTGGCGGTGATGAGCGCCGAAATCTGTGTCGCCAGAAGGCTGTAGGCCTCTTCCGGCATGACCTCCTTCACCAGCTCCATCTGCTCGGAGATGACAATGGGGTCGGCCCAGTAGCCCCAGATCGCGATCACGGCCGAGATCGCCGGGAACAGCGAGAGGAAGGCGTAGAACGCGACCCCTGCGGCGATCAGGCCGAGGTTGCGCTCGTCCATCCGCTGCCAGGTGCCCCAGAGCGCGCTCATCCAGTCGCCGAAGGTCAGCTTGACGGCTCTGCGCGGCGCAGGCGGAGGAGGCGCCCCGGCGGGGGCGTCCTCGGGAAGGGAGGTGTCGCTCATGCCTTGAGGATGGGCGGTGCGCTGTCGCGGCGTCAATGCACCAACGCTGCGCGCGCGAAATAACTGACAATTAGAGACAATTTCGCACCTCAACCGGCGCTTAAGCCGAATCCGGTCCCTTGGCGCGGCACGAGGCCCTCTGGGCCCCGTCGCAGCGGCGTCCGAAGCGACGTCGCCCCGTGACAACCCGCGCCGCGAGGCGACACCAGGATCTGCAGGAGACCCGGCAATGCCCCCCTCCGAACCGCTTTCGCCGCGACCGGCCTTCCGGCTGGCCGCGTTCCTCGCTCTCATGTGCTTCTGCGCGCTGGCGCTCCCGGCCCGGGGCGCGCCGCAATACGGCTTCGCGGGCGGCAGCTCGGTGCGGGTCATCGGCAACGACACCGGCGGGCGGCTGAAGCCGCGCTTCGCCGAAATCCGGGCGCTGCGTTCGCGCGGGGAACGGGTCGAGATCCGGGGGCGCTACTGCCTCTCGGCCTGCACGCTCTACCTCGGCGCGGGCAACGTCTGCGTCGACCCGGACACGCGCTTCGGTTTCCATGGGCCGGGCTACCCGTCACGGCCGATCCGCCGCGAGCGCTTCGAATACTGGTCGCAGCGCATGGCAACCTACTACCCGCCGGGCGTGCAGGGCTGGTTCCTGTCGCGGGCCCGCTACGTGACATCGGGCTACCTGACGCTGATGGGGGCCGACCTGATCCGCATGGGCGTCTCGCGCTGCCGCGACAGCTGACCGGCGGGGCAGGGCGGGCCGGCCCGTCACCGGCCCGGTCATCTTTTGGGCGGCGTGAGGAGCGGTGGAACCAGTCACCCGGCCAATCCGGCGAGCAGACCATGGCCAGTCGCCCGGACAATCGGCGACGCAGGGCGCGCCGCCAACTCAGTCGGCGGCAGGGGCCTCGGCGCCTTCGGCAGGGGCGCCCTCGGCAGGCGCCTCGCCGTCATCGGGCGTGGTGACCGGTGTGGCGGTGGTCAGCACCCCGTTCACCCAGTCGCCCGAGACCTCTTCGCCGGTGGCGTAGCGCAGCGTGCCCTGGCCGTGCCGCTTGCCGTCCCGGAAGCTGCCCTCGTAGACGTCGCCGTTGGCGTAGGTCGCGATGCCTTCGCCCTCGAAATCGCCGTTCACCCAGCCGCCGCTGTAGCGGAAGCCGTCGGGCATCACGATCTCGCCCTCGCCATGGCGCAGGTCCTCGCGGAAATCGCCGGTGTAGGTGGCGCCGTCGGCATAGGTCGCGGTGCCGTGGCCGTGGCGCTGGTTGTCCTTCCAGGCGCCCTGGTAGGTGTAGCCGTCGGGGTAGGTGATCCGGCCCTCGCCATTGTAGCGTGCGTTGCTGAAGGCGCCCTGGTAGACCACGCCGTTGGTGTAGGTGGCGATGCCCTCGCCCTCGATCACGCCGTCGACCCAGGCCCCGTCATAGGTCGAGCCGTCGGGATAGGTGGTCTTGCCCCGCCCGTTGGCGAGGTCGCCGCGGATCTCGCCCTCGTAGACCGAGCCGTCGGGGTAGGTCACCCGGCCCTCGCCCTCGATCTGACCCGCCACCCAGCTGCCCTGCAGCTGGTAGCCGTCGGCGCCGGTGAAGGTGCCGAAGCCCTGCCGCTGGTCGTTGTTGAAGGCGCCCTCGTAGGTGTCGCCGTTCGCGTAGGTCTCCTTGCCCTCGCCCTCGCGGCGGCCGTCGACCAGTTCGCCCTCGTAGATGTCGCCGTTGGGCAGGGTGAGCTTGCCGGAGCCGTCCTGCTGCCCGTCGCGCCACATGCCCTCGTAGACCAGCCCGTCCGCCATGGTCAGCACGCCCTGACCGGCGCGCTTGCCGTTGGCGACGCGGCCCTCGTAGACCGAGCCGTCCGGGTAGGTGATGGTGGCGTTGCCCTCTTCGACGCCGTTCACCCAGTCGCCGTCGTAGCGGTAGCCCTCGGGGGTCGTCATCACGCCGCGCCCGTGGTGCAGCGCGTTGCGGAACGAGCCCTCGTAGCGCGAGCCGTTGGCGTACTGGATCACGCCCTTTCCGGTGATCTTGCCGTCGAGCCAGGAGCCCTCGTAGACCGAGCCGTCGGCCAGCACGATGCGCCCGATGCCCTCGGGCTTGCCCTTCTCGAAATGGCCTTCGTAGATCGCGCCGCTGGGGTAGCGGGCGGTGCCTTCGCCATTGATCTCGCCTTCGACCCAGGTGCCGGTGTACTCGTAGCCGTTCGGCAGCCGGTAGGTGCCGGTCCCGTGGCGCAGACCGTCCTGGAAGGTGCCCTCGTAGACCCCGCCATCGTCGAATTGCTTGGTGATGATCTCGCCGTCATCCTGCGCGATGGCGGCGCCGGCAATGGCCAGAAAAGCCGCTGCGGCGGCAAGTTTGATGCCTGCGCGTGTCATTGTTCGTTCCTTGCCGGATATCCCTCGCCTCGTGCCCGGAAGGTAAACAAGCCCCCTTGGACTGACAATCTCTTTTGCCCCGGGCTCCTTCCCCTCCGGCGTGGTTCTGCTATGTCGGCACGAGGATGTGATCGAAAGGACGTGGGTATGGCCGACCGTTTCCGCCTCACCATCGCGCAGCTCAACCCGGTGCTCGGCGATCTCGCGGGCAATGCCGCGCAGGCCCGTGATGCATGGGAACAGGGCAAGGCGGCGGGGGCCGACATGGTGGCGCTGCCCGAGATGTTCATCGCCAGCTACAGCCCGCAGGACCTGCCCTCGAAGAACGCCTTCACGCTCGACTGCATGGCGGCGGTGAGGCAGCTGGCCGAGGATTGCGCCGACGGCCCGACCCTTGCCATCGGCACGCCCTGGGTCGAGGGCACCGAGCTCTACAACGCCTACGTCATCTGCCGCGGCGGCAAGATCACCACCCAGGTCTTCAAGCATCACCTGCCGAATTACGAGGTCTTCGACGAGCTGCGCATCTACGACAGCGGCCCCATCGGCGGCCCCTACGCGGTGGGCAACACCCGGGTCGGCTCGCCGGTCTGCGAGGACGCCTGGTACGAGGACGTGGCCGAGACGCTGGCCGAGACCGGCGCCGAGTTCCTGCTGGTGCCGAACGGCTCGCCCTATCACCGCGACAAGTACGAGACCCGCCTGAACAAGATGGTGGCCCGCGTCATCGAAACCGGCCTGCCGCTGATCTACGTGAACATGACCGGAGGGCAGGACGACCAGATCTTCGACGGCGGCAGCTTCGTGCTGAACCCGCACGGGCAGGTGGCGGTGCAGCTCCCGGTCTTCGAGGAAGTCGTGGCCCATGTCGATCTCGAGCGCACCGAGAGCGGCTGGCGCGCGCTTGAGGGCGATTTCACCCGCCACCCGGACTCGATGGAGCAGGATTACAACGCGATGGTGGTCGCGCTGCGCGACTATTGCCGCAAGACCGGCTTCGGCAAGGTGCTGCTCGGGCTCTCGGGCGGCATCGACTCGGCGCTGGTGGCGACCATCGCGGTGGACGCGCTGGGCGCCGGCAACGTGCGCTGCGTGATGCTGCCGTCGGAATACACCTCGGAGCATTCGCTCGAGGACGCCAAGGCCTGCGCCGAGGCGCTGGGCTGCCACTACGATTTCGTGCCGATCACGCCCGGCCGCGACGCGATCACCGCGACGCTGGCGCCGCTCTTCGAGGGGCTGAAACCGGACCTGACGGAAGAGAACATCCAGTCCCGCCTGCGCGGTCTGCTGCTGATGGCGATGTCCAACAAGTTCGGTGAGATGCTGCTGACCACCGGCAACAAGTCCGAGGTCGCGGTGGGCTATGCCACGATCTACGGCGACATGGCGGGCGGCTACAATCCGATCAAGGATCTCTACAAGACCCGCGTCTTCGACATCTGCCGCTGGCGCAACGCCAACCATCGCGGCTGGATGTCGGGCCCCGGGGCCGCGCCGATCCCCGAGCGCATCATCACCAAGCCGCCCTCGGCCGAGCTGCGCGCCGACCAGAAGGACAGCGATTCGCTGCCCGACTACCCGGTGCTGGACGGGATCCTGAAGATCCTCGTGGATGACGACGGCTCGATCGCCGATTGCGTGGCAGCGGGCTACGACCGGGCGGACGCCAAGAAGGTCGAGCATCTGCTCTACATCTCGGAATACAAGCGCTTCCAGTCGGCCCCGGGCGCGCGCCTGTCGAAGCGCGCCTTCTGGCTCGACCGCCGCTATCCCATCGTGAACCGCTGGCGGGACAACAGCTGACGGGCCGGGGCAGGGGCGCGGTCCTCGGGTGGGGAGGGCGGCGCCGGAACGCCCCTGGCCGAGTGGCCGGTCCTCGGTCTGTCCCGATCACTCCGGGCATTGAGCTCGTGCGTTTCGGTTCGAGACGCGAGCCGACGGGCTGATCCTGGCATAGCAAACTGGTGACGCAGTCGGGATCGCGGTGCGACCCGACCTTGCGCACGGCCCGCCCGCGTCGGGGCGCGAGCGGGCTGCTACTCCCACCACCTGTCGATGGTGGCGATGTCGTCGTCGGACCAGCCGAAGTGGTGGGCGAACTCGTGGACCGTGACGTGGATCACCAGGTCCTCGAGCTCGATGTCGCCGCGGTCGCGCCATTCGGCGAGGATCGGCTGGCGGAACAGCCAGACCCGGTCGGGCCAGGGCGAGGGGTCGCTGAACGACCGTTCCGTCATCGGGATGCCCTCGTAGAGCCCGGTGAGCTCGAGCGGATCGTCGATCTCCATCTCGCGGAGCACGTCCTCGGGCGGCCACTCCTCGACCTGCAACAGCACCTCTGCGGCGGACTTCCGGAAGGGCTCGGGGAAGGTCTCGACGGCGCGGCGGGCCATGGCTTCGAAGGCGGAGAGATCGGGGGTGCTCATGGCTCTGATATGGCCGCTGGGCGACGCGAGGAAAAGGTCGTTTTCCGCCCGGAGGGTCGCAATCCGGCCAGAAGCCCGGGGCGATGCTTGTAAGGGACGGCGATCCTCTTGCTGCGAGTCCCACATGCTCACCGTCCACAAGATCCCCGCCGCCTTCGCCGAGGCGGAATGCGACCGCATCATCGACATTGCCCGCGCCGCGGGCAGCGCCGACGCGCGGCTCGTCGGCAACACCCGCGACCACAACCTGCGCCGCGCCGAGCTGGTCTGGCTCGACGACGTGGAGGGGACGGAATGGGTGATGGACCGGATCGTCGACGTGGTGCGGCAAGCCAACCGCGAGGCCTTCGGCTTCGATCTCGACGCCTTCGACGAGAGCCCGCAGGTCGCACGCTACGGCGCCGAGCGTGAGGGTCATTTCGGCTGGCATTCCGACATCGGTGACGGCCGGCTCGCGGCGCGGCGCAAGCTGACCATGGTGGTGCAGCTCACCTGCCCCGGGCGCTACCGCGGCGGGACGCTCGAGATCATGCCCTCGGCGCACAGCCTCGAGGCGGCACCGGAGCGCGGCACGGCGACGCTGTTCCCGTCCTTCCTGCTGCACCGGGTGACACCGGTGAGCCAGGGCGAGCGGCATTCGCTGACGATCTGGGCGCACGGTCCGGCCTTCCGGTGAACGGTGTGTAGGGGGCGTTCTGCGGTGGTGGACAGGGGAAGAGGGGGCGCTGCCCCCGTCCGCTGACGCGGACTCCCCCGGAGTTTACCGGGCAAGATGAAGGGGCGGGCCGCGCGCCTGTCCCGGGGGACGCGTGCGGCCTCTGTCGTCAGAGCATCAGCTGGTAGCTGTGCGGCACGTAGTGGAAGCCCTGATCGCGGGTCTCGACGTAGCCGAGCGCCGGGAACGGCATGTGGTAGCCGATGAAGGGCGTCTTGTCGGCGGCGAGCATGTCGAGGAGCTTGCGGCGGGATTGCGCGGCCTGCGCCTTGTCGGTGTCGAAGGACACTTCCCAGTCCGGATGGGCCAGCGACCAGACGTAGTGGTTGGCCAGATCGGCGATCAGCACCAGCTGCTTGCCGCCGCTTTCCAGCATGTAGCTCATGTGGCCCGGGGTGTGGCCGGGGGTCATCATCGCGGTGACGCCCGAGGCGACGCTGTCCCCGTCGGCGATGAATTCGAAGCGGTCGGCCAGTGGCTGGATCTTGCCGGTGAAGGTCTCGCCCCCGGCGCCGGACCAGTGGTCGTATTCCACATGCCCGGTGACATGCTGGGCGTTGGCGAAGGTCGGGCCGCCGCCGCCGGTGAGGCCGCCGACGTGGTCGCCGTGCATGTGGGTGATGACCACGTGGGTGACCTCGTCGCTGCCGTAGCCCGCGGCCTCGACCGCCGCGACGATGCCGTCGGGGTTGAGGCCGGTGTCGAAGAGGATGAGCTCGGCGCCGGTGTTGACCAGCGTCGGTGTGAAGAAGAACTGCGCCTTGTCGGTCGGGATGTTGGCCGCTTCGGAGACTGCGGCGAATTCCTCGTCGCTGGCATTCAGGCCGAAGATCTTGTGCGGCTCCTCGCGGGTCGCCGTACCGGCCATCAGCGCGGTGATCTCGAAGTCGCCGAGCGTCACACGGTTGACCTTGGGCGCTTGCGCGCCCTTCTGGGCGACCTGGGCGCCTGCCCGGCCCGCCGCGGCCATCAGCGGCAGCGCCGCCGCGCCGCCCAGGATGCCGCGTCTCGAAATGTTGGGTTGCATCATGGTCGTGTTCCCTCTCGTTGCCGGCCATGCCGATGGCGGGGACTCTAGCGCGAACGCGCGTCCCTGCCAGAAATGCGCGCTGCCGTTTGCGCGAGATTAACGAGTCATCGGGTACCCAGCCTCACCCCTTGAGTGAGGAGCCCTGAGATGATTCCCGATGCGTCGAACCCCTGCTGGCAGCGCGTGCTCATGACCGAGAAAGAGCTGGCCGGGGCCGTGCTTGCCACAAAACTCCTCGTGACCCGCCTGCGGCGCGAGGTGAAGCAGCGTCCGGCCGCGCTCAACAGCAAGATCGCGGAACTGCGCACCTATTTCGAAAAGAACTCCTTCGCGGTGAAGGACATCGCACTCTTCTGAGAGGTCAGACCCATGAAAAACGCAATGATGTCCGTTGCCGAGGCGCGTGCCCGGATCGAGGCCGGGGCGGTGCTGGTGATCGCCGGCTCCGAGGAGGCGCTGTCTTCCCTGCCCAAGGGGCGCTGGATCGGCGGCACCTCGGTCTATTTCGTGACCGAGACCGGCGGCCGCACGGACCGCGAGAACGTCTTCGTGACCGAGATCGAAGCCGCCGAGGACGCGCGGCCGGTGCTCTACCGGGGCGAGGACCTGCCGAGCCTGACCATGGGGCGCTACGAAAACGGTCTGTCGATCATCCTGATCCCGGCCTTCAGCAAGGCGCACGAGGCGTTCGCGATCCGCGGCGCCGAGTTTCCGGGCCTCTTCGACCAGCCGCTGATGGGCTGGATCACCGGCATTCACCTCGACGATCTCGGCGAGGTGACGCCCAAGGTCTTCGACGGCGCCAGGGGCGAGATGCACGAGGACGGCGCGATGCTGTTGCACGTGAAACTTCCCGCGGGAGAGGTCGCGGATCTCGACATCCTCAACCTCTTCGAGCCCGACATGTCCGCGGACGAGATCAGCTTCGGCGAGACCGGCTTCGGGGCGAAGACCGCCATGGTCAACGGGCAGGAGGTCGATTTCGCCGCCTATCTCGTCGAGAAGGGCATCGACACACGCTGCCCGCTGGTGGCAAATTTCGCGGGCGCGATGGTCAACGTGTCGTTTCAGGCGGTGGATCCGGCGGCGGGTGTGAGCTTCTATGCCCCGGTGATCGAGGGCATGACCTATCACATTGCCAGCACGCCCGGCGACTATGCCTCGGAGTTCGCGGCGCGGGCGCAGGGGGACGGGACGCGGGAGCTGTCGTGCAACTGCATCCTCAACTACCTCTATGGCGAGCTGGAATCGAAGACGACCGGGGGATTCACCGGCCCCGCGACCTTTGGCGAGATCGCCTACATGCTGCTGAACCAGACCATGGTGCGGGTGAACTTGCGGGCCGCCGAGGCAGCGCAGGTTGTCTGAGCTTGTGGCCCGCGTGCCTTGCGCGGGCCACTTTCCGGATGAAGGCCCGTCGTCAGTCGATCTCGCTGGCGCCGCATTGCGGCAGCAGCTCGGCGATCATCTGGTGCCGGCAGAGCTGGGTTCCGGGCGTGGTGACCGTTGCGCTCGCGGCGGCGGCGCCGAGCGCCAGCGCATCCGGCGCGCCGATGCCTGTGGCCAGCCCGTAGGCGAAAGCGCCGACGAAGCTGTCGCCCGCGCCGACGGCCGACACAACCGAGACCTTGGCGGCGCTCACCTGCGTGAGCCCGTCGGGCCCGGCCATCACCGAGCCGTCCGCCCCTCGGGCGAGGATCACCCGTTTCGCCGCGCCCCGTGCCACCAGCTCGGCGGCGAATTCGGCGGATTCGCGGCGCGTCACCAGCGGGCGGCCCGCCAGTTGCTCGGCCTCCTCGCTGTCCATGCGCAGCACGGCGGGCGCCGGGTCAGTGCCCGCGGCGAGGTATTCCAGCGCCGCGCCCGAGGTGTCGACGATCACCTCCGCCTCCTGCGGCAGCAGCACCCGGCAGAGCTCGGTCGCGTAGTGCACCGAGACACCCGGCGGCTGGCTGCCGCTCAGCACCACGATGCCGCCCTTGGGCACCGACGAGGCGATGGCCTGCAGCGACTCGGCCACGTCCTCTTCCGACCATTGCGGGCCGGGCAGGACGAAGCGGTACTGCGCGCCGGTCTCCCGGTCGTGCACGGCAAAACTCTCGCGGGTTTCGTCCGGCGCCTTCATCCGCACCAGCGGGATGCCGAGCTCGGAGAGCGTCGCCTCGAGCCGCATGCCGCTGGGTCCGGCAAGGGCGACGAAGGCACGCGCATGTGCCCCCATCTCGGCCGCCACGCGGGCGACGTTGATCCCGCCGCCGCCGGGATCGACGACAATGGGATCGCAGCGCAGCTTGGGGCCCGCGATGACCCGGTCGGTCGTCGTCGAGATGTCCAGCGCAGGGTTGAGCGTGACCGTCAGAATATCCTTCATGGGTTGCACCATGTCAGGCGCCGGGGGCTTCGCCAAGAGCCGCGAACTGGACAAATGACCGCGCTTGTGGGAAGTGCCCTCCGCGTAAGCAGGAGCCTCCCATGACCGTCACCCGTTTTGCCCCTTCGCCCACCGGCCACATCCACGTGGGCAACCTTCGCACGGCACTGTTCAACTACCTGATCGCCCGCAAGTCCGGCGGTACCTTCATTCTGCGCATCGACGACACCGATCCCGAGCGCAGCAAGGAAGAGTATGTCGACGGCATCAAGCGCGATCTGGAGTGGCTGGGCCTGACGTGGGACAGGACGGAGCGACAGAGCCTGCGGCTGGACCGCTACCACGAGGCCGCCGACAAGCTGCGCGCCATCGGTCGCTTCTACGAGGCCTTCGAGACCCCGACCGAGCTTGATCTCAAGCGCAAGAAGCAGCTGAACATGGGCAAGCCCCCGGTCTATGACCGTGCGGCGCTTGCACTTTCCGACGCCGAGAGGGACGCGCTGCGTGCCGAGCGCGGCAACGGCGTGTGGCGCTTCAAGCTCGACCAGCAGCGCATCGACTGGGAGGACGGCATCCTCGGCCCGATCTCGATCGACGCGGCGTCGGTGTCGGACCCGGTGCTGATCCGCGGCGACGGCCAGATCCTCTACACCCTCGCGTCGGTGGTCGACGACATCGAGATGGGCGTCACCAACGTGGTGCGCGGCTCGGACCACGTCACCAACACCGCGACGCAGATCCAGATCATCGAGGCGCTGGGCGGCACCCCGCCGGGCTTCGGTCACCACTCGCTGCTGACCGGCCCGCAGGGCGAATCGCTGTCGAAGCGACTCGGCGTTCTGTCGATCCGCGACCTGCGCGAGGCAGGCGTCGAACCCGAGGCGCTGCTGTCGCTGATGGCCCGTCTCGGCTCGAGCCAGCCGGTCGAGCTGCGCATGTCGCTCGAGGAGATCGCCGACGGTTTCGAGCTGAGCCAGTTCGGTGCGGCGCCCACCAAGTTCGACGAGAACGACCTCTACCCGCTCACCGCGCGCAAGCTGCATGGCCTGCCGCTCGAGGCAGTGGCGGACGAGATCGAAGCGCTGGGCGTGCCCGCCGACAAGGCCGAGCTGTTCTGGACCGTGACGCGAGAGAACATCCAGACCCGCAAGGAGCTGGCCAAGTGGTGGGCGTTGTTCCGCGATGGCGCCGAGCCGCTGGTGGCGGACGAGGACAAGGCGTTCATCGCCGAGGCCATGGCGATGCTCCCCGAGGGCCCGTTCACCCAGGAGACCTGGGGCGAGTGGACCAAGGCGGTGAAAGAAAAGACCGGCCGCAAGGGCAAGGGTCTCTTCATGCCGCTGCGCAAGGCGCTCACAGGTCTCGAGCGCGGCCCCGAGATGGCCGACGTGATGCCGCTTCTGCAGCAGATCCCGGCGCGCAAGCTCGCCGAGGGCTGAGCCCGGGCTGTCTCAAAGATCTCACGACCGCCGTGCAAGATCGCGGCGGTCGTCACTGATCTCGAGCGCGTGTTTGGCGTGACGCAGCGCGTAGCCGCGCATGGAGCGCGCCGCCATAGCCAGCTCGTCCCACTCGGACTGTTCGAGCTGCGCAAGTTCCGACACCGCGACCCCAACGACCTCGGGATGACCGGCCCCGGCGCGGATCAGCGCGGCGAAACCGTCCTCGATCAGGTCGCCGGCCCTCAGCACGGGCACCTCGATGCGCGGGAATTCCGCCGGGATGCCGCGGGTGGGGTCGGCCTCGGACAGGATCCGGCTCAGCCGGTGCAGCACGTCGATGGCGGTGCCCGGGTCGTTGATCCCCGGCGACAGCGCCCGCACCGCGATCTCGTTCAGCACCACGATCCCGAAGCGCGCGTCCTGCTCGTTGGTGCGGATCTCGCCCAAGGTGAAGGTCTTGGCCAGCGCCGCCATGTCTTTGATTTCGCCCAGCACCCAGCCGAGCGGCGTGCCCTTGAGCACGTGCTCCCCCGGCGCACGGGCGAGGGTGATCGAGGCGCCGGTCTTCGCCAGCGCGTCGCTCAGCGCATTCATGTCGATGAATTGCAGATAGCCGCCGGAGGGCGCGGGCAGGGCCGTCGCGCCCGAGGGGATCTCGGCGTCGGGGCTCAGGGGCACGCCCCCGAGCGCGGGCTGGGAGAGGATGCGGCGCAGCGGCTCGCGGGCGCGTTCCTCGACCTTGCTCAGCGTGTCGTCCATGCTGCCGAGGCTGCTCAGGTGGTCGATCCAGCGCAGGATCGCCAGCACGATGGCCGCGATGGCAAGGATGGTGAAGAAGAACACCACGACGGCGGCGGATTCCGAGTAGAACCCGGCGCGGAACATCACGATGGCGGTGAGCGAGAACAGGAAGGCGCCGGTGAAGGTCGCGAGCACGGTCTGCGTCGTGGTGTCCGACAGGTGCAGCCGGTAGGCGCGCGGCGTGGCCTGGCTCGCGGCGGTCTGGAACGCCTGCACCATGACCGAGAGCGAGAAGGTCGTGACCGTGAGCATGGTCGTGGCGAGGATGTTGAGCAGCGGCATCACCGCGTCGCTGCCGAAACGGTCCTGCCACTCCTCGGGGATGAGCGGATCGAAGAGCGGCGCCAGCGAGGCGGTGGCCAGCGCGACCAGCGCGCCGAACAGCACCCGCGCGGCAAGGTTGCGCGCCACGCGCCGCACCATGAGCAACGGTTTCGAACGCTTCATCGGTGGATCCTTCTGCTGCCGAGCGCGTCGAGGTGCCGGTCCACGAAGCCGCGCTCGTCGTCGGTCAGGCGCTGGGCCCGCGGGTAAATCGGCGCGGCGCGGTCGTCGAGCACCGGCGTCTCCCAGCCGGTGGTCGTGGCGAAGAATCGCTCCGCGCCTTCCGGGCCATACTCCGCCAGATAGCCCTGGATCACCACGTCGATGTAGCTCAGCAGCACCGGATGGTCATCGTCGGGCGCGTGCAGCCGCTCGGGCGCGATGGCATAGATCGCAAGCTGCGCCACGTCCGGGGCCGCGTGGGTGACGCAGGCGGCGGCGTCGAGCCGCTGATAGGCGTGCTCGCGGAGGTCGAGCGCCGCCCAGCCGTCTTCGGGAACGGGCGCGATCAGCCCCTCGATCTCGCAGTCCGGGTCGCGAATCGCGGTGAGGTAGGCAAGCTCGCGATCGGGGGTGACCCGCCACGCGCGTCGCCAACCGCGGGCGGTTGCGCCGTGTGCCGGGGTGAAGCCGTGGGTAAACCGGTTCACCAGGGAGCCGTAACCAAAGAAGAATGCGTTACTCAAGCGTCGTTCCGTTCTCGCGATTGATGTATGTCAAACCGTCTTTTCCCGGATGATGTATGTAATCCGGCGACCTGAGGAAGCGAGGACCTGGGCCGTGCGCGTTACCAAGAGAACCAACATTGCCATCCGTGTGCTGATGCATTGCGCGGCCAACTCCGGCCGTCTGGTGACGAAAGCCGAGATCGCCAGGCGTTGCAACGCGTCCGAGAACCACCTTGCGCAGGTAATCAACCAGCTTGCGCAACTGGGCTACCTGCACACCCAGCGCGGCCGCCACGGCGGTCTCGAGCTCGGGCGCCCGGCAGACCAGATCCGCATCGGCGACGTGTTCCGCGCGCTCGAGGCGCCGGTACCGCTGGCGGAATGCTTCGCCGACGTGGACAACACCTGCCCGCTGACCAACGCCTGTCGCCTCAAGATTGCGCTGACCGATGCGGCCAGCGCCTTCTATGCGACGCTTGACCCGATCTCGCTCGATACGCTGGTCTGTGACAATGCCCCGCTGATGGACATTCTTGCACCGGCAGGGCAGTGCACCGGGGCTTTGCGCCAGCAGAATCTTGCGGCTCAGTGACAAACAGCGTAGCTTGATCCGGACCGCGAGGGGAGAACCGGCCCGTCCGGTGCCGAAGGAGCAACCGCCCCGGAAACTCTCAGGCCCATGGACCTTTGCGGACACAAGAACTCTGGAGAGTGGCGCGGCCCGTTCGCGCCCGCCGAAGGGATAACGATCTCAGGCTGACGGACAGAGGGGGCATTCAGGCACGGATCCTATCCGTGCGAGGAATGTCCGGGGCAAGGCCGCGCGCCGCATCCGGGCCAGAGGGATGTGAGACGCGATGGATGAGCTGAAACGCACGCCACTACACGATCTGCACCTGTCGCTTGGAGCGAAGATGGTGCCATTCGCCGGCTACGAGATGCCGGTGCAATACAAGCTTGGTGTCATGAAAGAGCACCTCCACTGCCGCGCGGCAGCGGGCTTCTTCGACGTGAGCCACATGGGCCAGGTGATCCTGCGCGGCGACGACCCGGAAGGGGTGGCGCTGGCGCTCGAGACGCTGGTGCCCGTCGCCGTGGCCGGGCTCGGCGAGGGCCGGCAGCGCTACGGGCTCTTCACCAACGAGGATGGCGGCATCGAGGATGACCTGATGATCGCCAACCGCGGCGATCACCTGTTTCTCGTGGTCAACGCCGCCTGCAAGGAGGCCGACGTGGCCCGGCTGCGCGCCGGGCTCGAGCCCGCGGGCGTCACCGTCGACTATATCGAGGACCGGGCGCTCTTCGCGCTGCAGGGGCCCGCGGCCGAGCAGGTGCTGGCGGCGCTGAACCCGGCGGTGGCCGGGATGCGCTTCATGGATGTCGCGACGGTCGAGCTTGCGGGGTCCGAGTGCTGGGTCTCGCGCTCGGGCTACACCGGCGAGGACGGCTACGAGATCTCGGTGCCCGAGGCGTCCGCGGTGGCGCTGGCGGAGGCGTTGCTGGCGCATGAGGCGGTCGAGCCCATCGGGCTCGGCGCCCGCGACTCGCTGCGGCTCGAAGCGGGGCTCTGCCTCTACGGCCACGACCTCGATCCCAGCACCACGCCGGTGGCGGGCGGGCTGCTCTGGGCGATCCAGAAGGTGCGTCGCGCCGATGGCGCGCGGGCGGGCGGGTTTCCGGGGGCCGAGAAGATCCTTGCCGAGATCGCCACCGGTGCGCCGTCGGTGCGGGTCGGGCTGAAGCCCGAGGGCCGCGCGCCGATGCGCGAGGGGGTCGAGCTCTTCGAGACCGAGACCGGCGGCGACGCGGTCGGCCGGATCACTTCGGGCGGGTTCGGACCGACGGTCGGTGGGCCGGTCGCCATGGGCTACGTGCCCGCGCAGGCGGCGGCCCCGGGATCGCGGCTCTATGGCGAAGTGCGGGGCAAGCGGCTGCCGGTCGACGTGATCGCGCTGCCGTTCGTAAAACAAAGCTACAAACGCTGACTTGGAAGGGACGAGCGTTATGAAATTTACCGAAGAACACGAGTGGCTCGAGATCGAGGGCGACCTGGTGGTGGTGGGGATCACCGCCCACGCGGCAGAACAGCTGGGCGACGTGGTGTTCGTCGAGCTGCCCGAGCCGGGCACCACGGTGAGCAAGGATGACGAAGTCGTGGTGATCGAGTCGGTCAAGGCGGCGTCGGACATCCTCGCCCCGATCGACGGCGAGATCGTCGAGGTCAACGAGGCCATCGTCGAGGATCCGGGCAAGGTCAACGAGGATCCCGAGGGCGAAGCCTGGTTCTTCAAGCTCAAGGTCGAGGATCTCTCGGTGCTCGACGATTTCATGAGCGAGGCTGCCTACAAGAAGTTCATCGGCTAGGCTTGCTCCATTGATGCAGCGACTCGCCTAGCGCCTTCCGGGCCTGGTCACGGCGCGGACCGGAAGGCGGGCGGTGAGTATTTTTGGAATGATGGCAGGGCGGGGCCCGTTCCCGCCCCGGCTTTGGACATCCTGGACAAATCGACATGCCCTTCACCCCGACCGACTATCTCCCCTACGATTTCGCCAACCGGCGCCATATCGGACCGTCCCCCGCCGAGATGGCCGGGATGTTCGAGACCCTCGGCGTCGCCGACCTGGACGAGCTGATCGCCCAGACCGTTCCCGAGGCCATCCGGCAGGAGGCGCCGCTCGATTTCGGCGCGCCGCTTTCCGAGCGCGAGATGCTCTGGCGGCTGCAGGACGTGGCCGAGAAGAACAAGGTGTTCACCTCGCTGATCGGCATGGGCTACCACAACACGATCACGCCGCCGGCGATCCAGCGCAACATTTTCGAGAACCCGGCGTGGTACACGGCCTACACGCCCTACCAGCCCGAGATCTCGCAGGGCCGGCTCGAGGCGTTGCTCAACTACCAGACCATGGTCAGCGACCTGACCGGGCTCGAGATCGCCAACGCCTCGCTGCTCGATGAGGCCACCGCCTGCGCCGAGGCGATGACCATGGCGCAGCGGGTGGCGAAGTCCAAGGCCACGGCCTTTTTCGTCGACGAGAACTGCCACCCGCAGAACATCGCCGTCATGAAGACCCGCGCCGCGCCGCTGGGCATCGAGATCGTCGTGGGCGCGCCCGAGGCGCTCGACGCCGACAAGGTCTTCGGGGCGATCTTCCAGTACCCCGGCACCTACGGCGGCCTGCGTGATTTCGGCCCCGCCATGGAGGCCCTGCACGCGGCCAAGGCGGTCGGCATCGTCGCCGCCGACATCATGGCGCTCTGCCTCGTGAAGGAGCCGGGTGCGATGGGCGCCGACATCGCCGTGGGCTCGACCCAGCGCTTTGGCGTGCCGCTGGGCTACGGCGGTCCGCACGCCGCCTACATGGCCTGCCGCGAGGCGTTCAAGCGCGCCATGCCGGGCCGCATCGTCGGGGTCTCGGTCGATGCGCTGGGCAACCGCGCCTACCGGCTGGCCCTCCAGACCCGCGAGCAGCACATCCGCCGCGAGAAGGCGACCTCGAACGTCTGCACGGCGCAGGCGCTGCTGGCGGGGGTGGCGGGCCTCTACGCGGGGTTCCACGGTGCCACCGGTCTGAAGGCCATCGCGCAGCGCATCCACCTCAAGACCGCGCGCCTTGCCAGGGGGCTCGAGGATGCGGGCTATGCGGTGGAGAACGAGACCTTCTTCGACACCATCACCGTCGAGGTCGGCCTGCTGCAGCGGGGCATCCTGCAGGCGGCGATCAAGGAAGGCGTAAACCTGCGCCGGGTCGGCAAGACCAAGGTGGGCATCACGCTGGACGAGGCCACCCGCCCGGCGCAGATCGAGGCGGTCTGGCGGGCCTTCGGCCTCGTGCGCGAGGATGTCGAGAGCGCCGGCGCGTACCGTCTGCCCGAGGCGCTGCTGCGCGAGAGCGCCTATCTCACCCATGACATCTTCAAGATGAACCGGGCCGAGACCGAGATGATGCGCTACATGCGCCGCCTCGCGGACCGCGATCTTGCGCTCGACCGCGCGATGATCCCGCTGGGGTCGTGCACGATGAAGCTCAACGCCGCCGCCGAGATGATGCCGGTGAGCTGGCGCGAGTTCTCCTCGCTGCACCCCTACGCGCCGGCGGATCAGGCCAAGGGCTATGCCGAGATGATCGCCGATCTGTCACAGAAGCTCTGCGCCATCACCGGCTACGACGATTTCTCCATGCAGCCGAACTCGGGCGCGCAGGGGGAATACGCAGGACTGCTGACCATCGCGTCGTGGCAGAAGGCGCGCGGCGAGGGCCAGCGCAACGTCTGCCTGATCCCGGTGAACGCGCATGGCACCAACCCGGCCTCGGCGCAGATGGTCGGCTGGAAGGTCGTGCCGGTGAAATGCGACGAGAAGGGTTCGATCGATGTGGCGGACTTCCGCGCGAAGGCCGAGCAGTACAGCGACACGCTGGCGGCCTGCATGATCACCTACCCCTCGACCCACGGGGTCTTCGAGGAGACGGTGAAGGAGGTCTGCGCGATCACCCACGAGCATGGCGGACAGGTCTATATCGACGGCGCCAACATGAATGCCATGGTGGGCCTGTCGCGTCCGGGCGATCTTGGCGGCGACGTGAGCCACCTCAACCTGCACAAGACCTTCTGCATCCCGCATGGCGGTGGCGGCCCCGGCATGGGCCCGATCGGGGTGAAGGCGCATCTGGTGCCGCACCTGCCCTCCGATCCGCTCAAGGGGGGCGTCGCGGGGCCAGTTTCTGCTGCGGCCTTCGGCTCGCCCTCGCTGCTGCCGATCTCGTGGGGCTACATCCTGATGATGGGCGGCGAGGGTCTGACGCAGGCCACGCGCGTGGCGATCCTGAACGCCAACTATATCGCCGCAAGGCTCTCGGGCGCCTACGAGATCCTCTACACCGGGCCGCAGGGCCGGGTGGCGCACGAGTGCATCCTCGACGTGCGGCCTTTCGAGAAATCCGCGGGGGTGACCGTCGAGGACATCGCCAAGCGGCTGGTGGACTGCGGCTTCCACGCCCCCACCATGAGCTGGCCGGTGGCGGGCACGCTGATGGTGGAGCCGACGGAGTCCGAGACCCGGGCCGAGCTCGACCGCTTCTGCGACGCGATGCTGGCGATCCGGGAAGAGATCCGCGACATCGAGGACGGGCGGATCGACGCGGAGAACAACCCGCTGAAGCACGCGCCGCACACGATGGAGGACCTCGTCCGCGACTGGGACCGCCCCTACTCGCGCGAGCAGGGGTGCTTCCCGCCGGGTGCGTTCCGGGTCGACAAGTACTGGCCGCCGGTCAACCGCGTCGACAACGTCTACGGCGACCGGCATCTGGTCTGCACCTGCCCGCCGATGAGCGACTATGCCGAGGCGGCGGAATAGGCGGAGAGCGCCGGAGTGAGGGGCCAGCCCCTCACACTCCCCGGAGTTTAGGGGCAAGATGAAGAGACGGCCCGCGCTCCTGTCCGGAGGGCGGGCCGTGCCGTATCCGGGGGGCCGTGTGGTATCGGGTGGTGTCAGTCGGTTTCGAGCAGGAAGCCGAGCGTGTCGCGGATCCGGCCCCAGGTGGCGGGGTCGGAGGCGCAGAGCAGGTAGCCCTCGCGGTTTGCAGCGTTGTACGCGCTGCCGTCGAGCATGGCGACATGGCCGCCCGCGCATTGGCAGAGCAGGGCGCCCGCGGCGTGGTCCCAAGGCGTGAGCCGGCCGGAGAGCACGAAATCCACGTGGCCCTGCGCCAGCATCCGCATCTCGTGCGCCGAGCAGCGCAGCGAGCCCACGCGCTCGAACCGGGGCATCAGCGCGCCGAACTGCGCCTGCTTGTCGGCGGGCAGCATGTAGAAGGGGGCGTAGCCCTGCAGCTCTTCGACCGGGCCGCCGCCGGAGACCGTCAGGGTGCGGCGGGCGCGGCGCTTCGGCGTGACCAGCTCGGCCGGGCCGCCGGTCTCGCCGATCACCACGTCATCCATCAGCGGGTCGTAGATCAGCCCGAAGACCGGCACGCCGAAGCGCAGCGCCGAGACGATCACGCCGAAGGTGGCGAGCCCGTGGGCATAGTTCCAGGTGCCGTCGACCGGGTCGATGGTGAAGGCGAGCTCGGCCTCGGGGATGCCGTCGAGCACCTCGGGATGCAGCGCGACGTTCTCCTCACCGATGATCAGCGCGTTGGGGAAGAGCGTCAGCAGGCCGCGCGCGATCATCCGCTCGGCGGCGCGGTCGGCCTCGGTCACCACGTCCTGGCGCGAGGTCTTGTGGTCGATGTCCGAGGCCTCGAGCGTGCGGAAGCGGGGCAGGATCTCGGCCCGGGCGGCGCGGCGCACGAGGTTGAGGATCGAAGCGCGCTGGGCGGAGGTCAGCGTGGAGACGGTCATCGGCAGGGTGGGGGAGAGGGAATCGCGCATGGGTCGGGGTCCGTTCGCAGCCAGAGGTGCCCCCGGAGTGCCAGCCGGGGCGCATGGGTGCAAGCGGCGGGCGGCGGCTATTCGCGCGCCCGCAGCACCTGCGCCGGCCGGGCTGCCAGCGGACCCCAGGCAAAGGCGATGCCGGCGAGCAGCGTGGCGAGCACGCCGCCCGCGATGATGCCGAGCGCCGAGGGCCAGACGATGGCGAAGCTGGTTTCCATGATGAAGGTGCTCACCGCCCAGCCGCCGAGGATGCCCGCGACCAGCGCCACCACGCCGGCCCCGGCACCGAGCAGCGCCGAGCGCAGCGCGAAGCTCTGCAGGATGCGCCGGCGCGAGGCCCCGAGGGTCTTGAGCACCGCCGCCTCGTAGGTGCGCGCACCGGTGCCCGCCGCCGCCGCTCCGATCAGCACGAGGAAGCCTGTCAGAAGCGTCGCCGCGGCGCCCCAGCGGATCGCGGCGCCGATGCCCTCGAGCAGCTCCGCCACCCGGTCTATGGCGTCACGCACCCGGATTGCGGTGATATTGGGGTAGGTGGAGGCAAGGTCGCGCAGGATCTGCGCCTCGGCCCCGGCTTCGGCATAGACCGTCGAGATGAAGGTGTGCGGCGCGCCCTGCAGCGCAGCGGGGTTCAGCGTCATCACGAAGCCGATGCCCGCCGTCGAGAAATCCACGTCGCGGAAGCTGGTGATGGTCGCGGTGATGTCGCGGCCCAGCACGTTGAAGGTGATCTCGTCGCCGAGCTTGAGCCCGATCTCCTCGGCCTCTTCCCGGGCGAAACTGATCTGGGGAGGGCCGTCGTAATCCTCGGGCCACCATTCGCCGCTGGTGACGATGGTGCGGTCGTCGGGGGTGGCGGCGTAGGTGATGCCGCGGTCGCCGCGCACCACCCAGTGATCGCCCGCCACCTCCTGCGCGTTGACGCCGTTGATCCGGGTGATCACGCCGCGCAGCATGGGCGCGGTGTCGACGCGGCTGACGGCCGGGTCATTCTCGAGACGCTCGAGGTAGCCGTCGATCTGGGCGGGCTGGATGTCGACGAAGAAATAGGACGGGGCGACCTCGGGCAGGTCGCGGTCGATGGCGCTGCGCAGGTTGCCGTCGATCTGGCCGACGGCGGCGAGCACCGAGAGCCCCAGCCCCAGCGACAGCACCACCGAGGCGGCGGTCTCGCGCGGGCCGCCGATGGCCGCGAGCGCCCAGCGCAGGGCGGGGCGACCGCGCGCGGCCGAGACGCTGCGATGGGCCAGCGCGCGGATGCCGGTGGCGGCGACCGCGAGGATTATGAGCGCGCCAAGGATGCCGCCGGCGGTCCAGAGGGTGATCTGCGGGCTCCCCGAGAACACCATGGCGACGCCCACCAGAAGCAGCACCAGCAGTCCGGTCGCGACCACGAAGCGGGTCGCAGGCAGGCCGCGGGCGCTGTCGAGCGCGTCGCGGAAGAGGGCAGCGGCGCGGACCTCCTCGGTGCGGGCGAGCGGCCAGAGCGTGAAGAGCAGCGCGGTCAGGATGCCGTAGATCGCGGCCTCGGCCAACGGCCCGGGGTAGAGGGTGAAGATCACCGGGATCGGCAGCGCGCCCGCGATCATCGGGGCGAAGAGCAACGGCACGGCGGCACCGAGGACCAGGCCCATGGCGATTCCGAGCAGGCTCAGCGCGCCGATCTGCAGGAAATAGGTCAGGAAGATCACCCGGCGGCTGGCGCCGAGGGTGCGCAGGGTGGCGATGACCGCGGTCTTGCGCGCGAGGTAGGCGCGCACCGCGGCAGAGACGCCGATGCCGCCGACCGCGAGCCCGGAGAGCCCGACCAGCACGAGGAAATTCGCCAGCTGGTCGACGAAGCGCGCGACGCCCGGCGCGCCGTTGCGGGCATCGCGCCAGCGCATGCCGCTGCCTTCGTACTGCGCCTCGGCCCGGCCGCGCAGCGCGTCCATGTCTGTGCCCTCGGGCACCAGCAAGCGGTACTCGGTCTCGAAGAGCGAGCCGGGCGCGAGCAGGCCCGAGCCCTCGAGATCGGAGGTGCGGACCATGGTGCGCGGGCCCAGCCCGAAGCCGCCGCCGGCATCGTCGGGCTCGGTCACGATGGTGGCCGAGAGGGTGAAGCGGCGGGTGCCGAGCGCGAAGCTGTCGCCCGGGCTGAGGCCCATCCGGTCGGCCAGCACCGGTGCCATCACCGCGCCGGGCAGGTCGTTGCCGTCGAGCGCCTGCGACAGCGGCATCGGCGGGTCGAGCACCATTTCGCCCAGCAGCGGGTAGGCGTCGTCAACCGATTTCACCTGCGTCAGGCCACGCTCGGGTCCGGTCTCGCCCTCGGCCACGGCCATCGAACGGAAGTCGGTGACCTCGGAGACCGCAGTCGACACGCTCTCGAGCCAGGCGCGCTCGTCCTCCGAGGCAAAGCGATAGGTGAACTCGGCCTGCGCGTCGCCGCCGAGCAGGATCGCGCCCTGATCGCTGAGACCGGCCTGGATCGCCGAGCGCACCGATCCGACGCCGGCGATGGCCGCGACGCCAAGGGCGAGGCAGGCGAGGAAGATCCGGAACCCCCGCAGGCCGCCGCGCAACTCGCGTCGGGCGAAGCGGGCCGCGATGGAAAGGCTCATTCCGCCGCCCTCGCCGCCCCTTCCGCGACCTCGCCGTCGGTCAGCCGCACCACGCGGTCGCAGCGCTGCGCCAGTGCGTTCGAGTGGGTGACCAACACCAGCGTCGCGCCGTGGCGGTCGCGCAGGCCGAAGAGCACGTCCATGATCGCGTCGCCGTTCCGACCGTCGAGGTTGCCGGTGGGCTCGTCCGCCAGCAGAACGTCGGGCCGTGGCGCCGAAGCGCGGGCCAGCGCGACCCGCTGCTGTTCGCCCCCGGACATCTGCGCCGGGTAGTGGTCGGCGCGATGGCCGAGCCCCACCGCCTCGAGCTCGGCCCGGGCCCTCTCGAAGGCATCGCGATGACCGGCAAGTTCGAGCGGCGTTGCCACGTTCTCGAGCGCGGTCATCGTCGGGATCAGGTTGAAGCTCTGGAACACCACCCCCATGTGATCCCTGCGAAAGCGCGCGAGCTGGTCCTCGGTCATCGACGTCAGGTCCTGTCCCAGAACCTCGACCGTGCCCCCGGTGGCGTTCTCGAGGCCGCCCATCACCATCAGAAGCGAGGACTTCCCGCTGCCCGACGGACCGATCAGCCCCAGCGTCTCGCCGCTGCCGACCTCGAGCGAGATGCCGTGCAGGATTTCTACCATCCCGGCATTGCCGCGCAGGCTGAGCGTGACATCTTTGAGGGCGATGACGGGAGCAGGCATAAGGGGATCCGGGAAAATGAAGCGCTCGCTAGGATATGGGGTCGCCATGCGGCTGAACAAGGCGATGCCGGCGCTGGTGCTGCTCTGCGGCATGCTCGCGGCGCCAGCCCGGGCCGAAACGGTGCACCTGCTGGCGCTGGGTGACAGCCTGACGCAAGGATACGGGCTGATCGAGCAGGACGGCTTCGTACCGCAGCTGCGCGCGTGGCTCGAAGAGCGCGGGCACGATGTCAGGATCGTGAACGGCGGTGTCTCCGGCGACACGACCGCGGGCGGGCTGTCGCGGGTGGACTGGTCGCTGACGCCCGAGATCCAGGGGATGATCGTGACGCTGGGCGGCAATGATCTGCTGCGGGCGCTGGGCCCCGAGGTGAGCCGCGCCAATCTCGAGGGAATCCTGCAGGCCGCCGAGGCGAAGGGGGTCGAGGTGCTGCTGGTTGGGATGCAGGCACCGGGAAACTACGGCCCGGAGTTCAAGCAGAGCTTCGATGCCATCTATCCCGAACTGGCCGAGCGGTTCGACACGGTCTATGCGCCGAGCTTCTTCGCGGGGATCCTGCCCGAGGGCGGTACGCCGCAGGACGCCACGGGGTTCATGCAGGCCGACGGGATCCATCCGAACGCCGAGGGCGTGACGCGCGTCGTCGAGGCGCTCGGGCCGTCCGTAGAGGAGCTGATCGCCCGGATCGAGGACGCCGACTGAGGCTTGCGGTCCTCGCGGATCGGGTGAACGCCTCTGGGTCTGGGTCTGGGTCTGGGTCTGGGTCTGGGTCTGGGTCTGGGTCTGGGTCTGGGTCTGGGTCTGGGTCTGGGTCTGG
>NZ_JAATOS010000802.1:0-1156 GCF_011806505.1 Salipiger sp. HF18
ATGATCCTCGCCGAGGCGCTGGTCCGCAGCCATGTCGACGCGCTCAAGCGCAAGATGCTCGAGCCCGAGGCCGCGATCCTCGGCTGCACGCATTACCCGCTGATGGAGGACATCTTCCAGGAGGCGCTGGGGCCCGAGGTGACGGTCTATTCGCAGGCCAACCTCGTGGCCGAGTCGCTGGCCGACTACCTGCGCCGTCACCCTGGAATGTTGGGGTCGG
Organism: Salipiger sp. HF18; assembly: GCF_011806505.1. Taxonomy (NCBI): domain Bacteria; kingdom Pseudomonadati; phylum Pseudomonadota; class Alphaproteobacteria; order Rhodobacterales; family Roseobacteraceae; genus Salipiger; species Salipiger sp. HF18. The sequence goes on from NZ_JAATOS010000802.1 coordinate 221, forward strand.
GCACCGAGTCCCGCTTCCTGACGACCGGCGATCCGCGCAAGGTTTCGGGGCATGCCACCCGCTTCCTGCGGCGCGAGATCAGCTTCGAATCCGCCTGAGCCCGGGGCGGGCGGACCGCCCGTCCCGTAGATCACGGCTGCGTCAGTCGGGACGGATTTGATCTTGCTCACGGACACGCCTTCCGGCAGGTGCCATATAGTCGGTGCTGACAAGCCGTGATCCCGGCGTCATAGTCGGGTCAGGAGGAGATGCCATGTCGCTCAAGTCGCTGAAGAAGAAGCGCCGGATCCAGGTGGTGGCGCTGGCCGCCGTGGCGCTGGTCGTGTCGACCGTGCTGATCGGCTACGCCATGCGCGACGGCATCAACTTCTTCCGCTCGCCGAGCCAGCTGGTCGAGGCCCCGCCGACCCCCAACGAGACGTTCCGTCTTGGCGGGCTGGTCGAAGAAGGCACCCTGATCCGCGGCGACGGCCACGAGATCCGCTTCAGTGTCACCGACGGCGGTGCCTCGGTGCCGGTGGTCTTCGCGGGCGTGTTGCCGGACCTCTTCGCCGAGAACCAGGGCATGGTCGGCACCGGTCGCTACATCGACGGCGTGTTCCAGGCTTCAGAGATCCTCGCCAAGCATGACGAGACCTACATGCCGAAAGAGGTCATCGACGCGCTGAAGGAACAGGGCGTCTACGAGGACCCCAACAGCTGACCTTCGGCCGTTTCGGGGACTCCCGAAATACGGGCTTGGGTCAGGTCAGAACCTTTTCGTAGAAACAGAGCGCGTCGGCCTCCAGCGGCGGCAGCGGCGCGTAGGGGCCGCGTTCACGGAAGCCGAGCGCGCGATAGAGCGCACGGGCGCTCTCCAGCGTCTTCAGCGTGTCGAGCAGTACGCGGGCCTGTCCGCGCGCCTCGGCTCGCACCACGAGCTCGGAGACCAGCGCC
>NZ_JAATOS010000803.1:0-1150 GCF_011806505.1 Salipiger sp. HF18
CGGCTACCAGTCCGCCGTCGGCATCAAGAACGTCACCATGAACGAGCCTCATTTCCAGGGCCACTTCCCCGGCCAGCCGATCATGCCCGGCGTCACCATCGTCGAGGCGATGGCACAGACCTCGGCGGTGATGGTGGGCACGGCGCTCGGCCTCGCGGACAAGAACCTGAAGGTCTATTTCATGGCCATCGACAAGTGCAAGTTCCGCCGCATGGTGGTGCCCGGCGACCAGCTGCGAATGAAGCTCACCACGGTGCGCGGCAAGCCCGGCGGCAAGGTCTGGAAATTCGCGGGGGTGGCCGAGGTCGACGGCGAGATGGCCGCAGAGGCCGAATTCACAGCGATGATGGACCTGCCCGCATGAGCACCGAGATCCACCCCAGCGCCGTCGTCGAGGAGGGCGCGCAGATCGGGGAAGGTTGCCGCATCGGCCCCTTCTGCCACGTCGGCGCCGAGGTGGTACTCGGTCCGCGCGTCGAGCTGAAATCCCACGTCGTGATCACCGGCGACACCGAGATCGGAGAGGAGACGGTGATCTTCTCCTTCGCGGTGATCGGCGAGATCCCGCAGGATCTCAAGTTCCGGGGCGAAAAGACCCGGCTGGTCATAGGCAAGCGCAACCGCATCCGCGAGCATGTCACGATGAACTGCGGCACCGAGGGCGGTGGCGGCGTCACCCGCATCGGCGACGACGGCCTGTTCATGGCGGGTTGCCACGTGGCCCACGACGCGCAGATCGGCGACCGGGTGATCCTCGTGAACAACTCGGCCATCGCCGGGCACTGCGTGCTCGACGATGACGTCATCGTCGGCGGCCTTTCGGGCGTGCACCAGTGGGTGCGCATCGGGCGCGGGGCGATCATCGGTGCGGTCACCATGGTGACCAACGACGTGATCCCCTACGGCCTCGTGCAGGCGCCGCGCGGCAAGCTCGACGGGCTGAACCTCGTGGGGCTGAAGCGCAAGGGCGTGAGCCGCTCCGACATCACCGCGCTGCGCGCCGCGTTCCAGATGCTGGCGCAGGGCGAGGGTGCCTTTGCCGACCGAGCACGCCGGCTGGGAGACGAAACCCAGAGCGACTACGTGCGCGAGATCGTGGCCTTCATCCTCGGTGACAGCGACCGTCACTTCCTGACACCGGGCTGAGACC
>NZ_JAATOS010000804.1:0-1146 GCF_011806505.1 Salipiger sp. HF18
GAACTCGGTGAAGCGCATGGCGCCTTCATCGACGTAGCCGCCGTAGAAGCCGGCCAGCGCGCCCAGCGGCACCCCGATGAGCAGCGCCACCAGCGTCGAGACGAGCCCCACCAGCAGCGACACCCGCGCGCCGTAGGCGAGCTGGGCCGCCACGTCGCGGCCCAGCGTGTCGGTGCCGAGCGGCAGCCCGTCCATGGCAAAGGGTGCAAGGAAGGGCCGCTGTACCATCTGCCAGGGCGAGTTGGCGAAGATAAGCGGGGCGAAGATGGCGATGGCGATCACCAGCACCAGCAGGACGACGCCGATCACCGCGCCGATGTTGCTCCGGAAGCGTTTCCACATGGCTCAGGCCCTCGCGCCGATGCGTGGGTCGACAAGGCGGTAGACGATGTCGGTCACGATGTTGAACAGGATCACCATGGCGGCGGAGACGAGGAACACGCCGAGGATGGTGTTGTAGTCGCGCGCGGCGAGGCTCTCGAACATCAGCCGCCCGATGCCGGGCCAGGCGAAGACGGTCTCGGTCAGCACCGCGCCACCCACCAGCTGGCCCGCCTGCAGGCCCGCCAGCGTCACCACCGGAAGGATGGCGTTGCGCAGGATGTGGCGGCGGCGGATGACCCGCCCCGAAAGACCCTTGGCCTTGGCGGTCTTGACGAAGTCGGCGGTCGAGACCTCGAGCATCGAGGACCGCGTCATGCGCATGTAGACCGCCATGAAGAACAGCCCCAGCGTCAGGGCCGGCAGGATCAGGTGCTTGAGAATGTCGATGACGCGCGCGAGGCCGGTGTAGTCGGCGCCCACGGTCTCGTAGCCGAAGCCGGGCAGCCAGCCGAGCCAGACCGAGAACACCAGCACCGCCATCAGCGCCGCCCAGTAGAGCGGTGTCGCGTAGAACAGCAGCGCCAGCGTGGTCAGCAGGCTGTCCTGCGGCTTGCCCACCCTCGCGGCGGCGGCGACGCCAAGCGCGATGCCGAGCACCAGCGAGATGACGAAGGCGGTGAGCGTGAGCAGCAGCGTCGCGGGCAGGCGCTCGGCGATCAGGTCGATCACCGGGGCGTTCTGGCGGAACGAGTAGCCGAGGTCGAGCTGGGCCACACCGCCCACGTATTTCGCGAGCTGGATGTAGAAGGGCTGGTCGAGGCC
>NZ_JAATOS010000805.1:0-1145 GCF_011806505.1 Salipiger sp. HF18
CGCGCCCCCGCGTCCTCGGCGCTCTGGGCGACGTCGCGGATGTCGCCGGTGACGCGGGCGGTGGCGGCGGCGACGTTATCGGAGGCGCGCCCGACCTCGGTCAGCGACGTGAGCTGGCTGCGGCTGCGGGCATCGAGCGCCTGCAGGAACCCCGCGATATCGACAACCTCGCGCCCGAGCGCCGAGGCGCCCCGGGTCAGGCTGGCCAGTTCGCGCGTCGCCTCCGGCGCCGTGAGGGAAGGATCGTGTTGCATTCCGGGCCCGTGCTGTTTTCGCACAGGCATAGCGCCGGAACTCTCAACATCGGCTTAAGCGGATTGCGCTTCCTGCGCCTGTTGCGCGGCCTCGGTGGCGGCATCGAGCGTCAGCATGATCGAGGCATGACGGTTCTTGTAGGCCTGCGCCGGACGCAGCACCTCTAGGTCGTCGAAGGGAGCCGCGGGGGCGGGGCCGTCCTCCCTGAGCATGGCCCGCAGCGCGTCGCGCGCGGCGGCGATCTCGGCGGGGGGGCAGCCGACGATGGCGCCGCCCACGACCGAGGCCGAGGGCGGGCCGAGCGCGCAGGCCCTCACGTCCTGCGCATAGTCCGCGACGCGCCCGTCGCGCATCACGAGATCGACCGTCACGGTCGAGCCGCAGAGCGGCGAACGCTTCTTGACGCTGGCATCCGGGGTCTCGAGCCTCCCCGTCCGCGGGATGTCCGCGGCGAGGGCGAGGATGCGCTGCGAATAGAGCTTGATGAGGTCGGTCTCGGCGGACATGGCTTTCCCTTTGCGACAGCCCCCCTTAAATAGGCACTGATTTCCCCGGTGCAAAAGGGTTTTTCCGAAATGGGCTTCGATCCCGATACCTTGGTCTATGACGCCAGCGGCCTGATCCCCTGCATCGCGCAGGAGGCCGAGACCGGCGAAGTGCTGATGATGGCGTGGATGAACGCCGACGCGGTGGCGCGCACGCTCGAGAGCGGCCGCGTCACCTATTGGTCGCGCTCGCGCTCGTCCTTCTGGGTGAAGGGAGAGAGCTCGGGCCATGTGCAGGCGCTTGTGGAGTTGCGCGTCGACTGCGCCCGCGACTGCCTGCTGGCGCTGGTGCGCCAGACCGGCCCGGCCTGCCACACCAACCGCCGCTCGTGCTTCTACACCGCC
>NZ_JAATOS010000806.1:0-1140 GCF_011806505.1 Salipiger sp. HF18
CCTGGGCATCCAGGCCATGGTCGGCGTGGCCTTCTACGCCTTCATCCTCTTCACCTCGAACCCCTTCCTGCGCCTCGCGGTGCCGCCCTTCGACGGGCAGGACCTGAACCCGCTGCTGCAGGACCCCGGGCTCGCGTTCCACCCGCCGTTCCTCTACCTCGGCTACGTCGGGCTCAGCATCTGCTTCAGCTTCGCCGCTGCCGCCCTGATCGAGGGCCGGGTCGATGCAGCTTGGGGCCGCTGGGTGCGGCCGTGGACGCTGCTGAGCTGGGTGTTCCTGACCATCGGCATCGCGCTGGGATCGTGGTGGGCCTACTACGAGCTCGGCTGGGGCGGCTTCTGGTTCTGGGACCCGGTCGAGAACGCCTCGTTCATGCCGTGGCTGCTGGCGGCGGCGCTGCTGCACTCGGCCATCGTGGTCGAGAAGCGCGAGGCGCTGAAGAGCTGGACCATCCTGCTTGCCATCCTCGCCTTCAGCTTCTCGCTCATTGGCACCTTCATCGTGCGCTCGGGCGTGCTGACCTCGGTCCATGCCTTCGCCACCGACCCCGAGCGCGGGGTCTTCATCCTCGCCATCCTGGTGATCTTCACCGGCGGCTCGCTGACGCTCTACGCGGCGCGGGCCGGGGTGATGCAGGCCAAGGGCGTGTTCGGCGTCGTCAGCCGCGAGTCGGCGCTGGTCGCCAACAACATCCTGCTCGCCGTCGCCTGCTTCGTGGTCTTCGTGGGCACGCTCTGGCCGCTGGTTGCGGAGATGCTGTTCCAGCGCAAGCTCTCGGTCGGGGCGCCGTTCTTCAACATGGCCTTCACGCCCTTCATGGTGCTGCTGGGCCTGCTGCTGCCCATAGGCTCGATGCTGAGCTGGAAGCGCGGCAAGCTCGGGATGATCTTCCGCCGGCTCGTGCCGGCGATGCTGCTGGCGCTGGCGGTGGCAGGGCTGTTCTGGACGATCCAGACCGGGCGCAGCCTGATGGGGCCGATCGGCCTCGCGCTCGGAACCTGGCTGGTGGCGGGCTCGGTCACCGACATCCTGAGCCGCATCGGCCAGACCCGCGACTACCGCCGCCTGCTGCGCCTGCCGCGCGCCGACTGGGGCAAGGCCGTGGCCCATGCCGGGCTCGGCGTCTGCATGGCGGGGAT
>NZ_JAATOS010000807.1:0-1133 GCF_011806505.1 Salipiger sp. HF18
CCATCGGCCGCGCGCCGGTGGATCGCGGCGATGCCGCCGACTGGATCGGCGCGCGCATGGCCGGCAACGCGCCGGGGCCCATCCAGATGATCTACACCACCATCGCGTGGCAGTATTTCCCGCCCGAGGCGCAGGCCCGCGCCCGCGCCGCCATCGATACCGCCGGCGCCGCCGCCACCGAGGACGCGCCCGTGGCATGGGTCGCGCTCGAGGACGACGGCCAGCGCCCCGGCGCCGGCATCACCCTCAGGCTCTGGCCGGGAGACCGCTCGTTCTCGCTGGGGCGCGCGGATTTCCACGGGCGCTGGGTGAACTGGACAGCGCCGCCGCTCTGAGGCAGGCTTGCCTCGCAAGGAGGCGCCCATGTCCGCGAAAGACCCCGAGATCAACGTTCTGGGAGACCCGCTGACGCCATGTTCGATGGCGCCGGTCACCGGGTTCTTCCGCGACGGCCACTGCAACACCTGCGCCGAGGATCGCGGCAGCCACACGGTCTGCGCGGTGATGACGGCCGAGTTCCTCGCCTATTCCGCCTACGTGGGCAACGACCTCTCGACCCCGCGCCCCGAGTTGCGCTTCCCCGGACTGCGGCCCGGCGACACGTGGTGCCTCTGCGCCGCGCGCTTCCTGCAGGCCCATGACGAGGGCTGCGCGCCAAGGGTCCGGCTGAGCTCGACCCACCTGCGGGCGCTGGACATCGTGCCGATGTCGGTGCTGCAGGAAAACGCCGTCTGACGCTCGGCGTTGCGGTTCAAAGCCGCTCGCCGATCTGGCCGGTAAGCAATTCGTCAATCAACACGCTCATCGGTTGCGACCGCCCCGACACCCCGACCTTGCGAAAGATGGCGTTGGCCTGCACCTTCGCCCTGCCCTCCGAGGTCTTGCGCAGGGCGGCGATCTCGGAAATCCAGAAGCCCCTGATCACCATTATCGCCATGTCACGTGCGGCGGACGTCAGCCGCCACTCCGAGAAGCGCTCCTCAAGCACGTCGGCAAAGGTACCCGAGGCGAGGCGCAGGCTGTCCTCGTCGCGGCTCCGGGCGGCGGTGGCATCATGGCCAGACCGCGCGGCGAACAGTGTCCCGGAGTTGGGGCCGGCGCCCAAGACGGACCTCGACCGGACGGCATAATCC
>NZ_JAATOS010000808.1:0-1124 GCF_011806505.1 Salipiger sp. HF18
GCAGCCCGCACCCCCTGAGGAGGACACCATCATGGAAGATCCCATCGTCATCGTCGGCATGGCCCGCACCCCCATGGGCGGGTTCCAGGGCGACCTCTCCGGCGCCACCGCCTCCGAGCTCGGCGCCAGCGCCATTGCCGCAGCACTCTCCCGCGCGGGGGTGCCCGCCGGCGACATCGAGGAGGTGGTCTTCGGCTGCGTCCTGCCCGCCGGTCAGGGCCAGGCGCCCGCCCGCCAGGCCGCGCTCGGCGCCGGCCTGCCGCTGTCCAGCGGCGCCACCACCGTCAACAAGATGTGCGGCTCGGGCATGAAGGCCGCGATGTTTGCCCATGACCTGCTCACCGCCGACAGCGCCAAGGTCGCCGTCGCGGGGGGCATGGAAAGCATGACCAACGCCCCCTACCTGCTGCCCAAAGCGCGCGGCGGCTTCCGCATGGGACACGGGCAGGTCATCGACCACATGTTCCTCGACGGGCTCGAGGACGCCTATGACAAGGGCCGCCTGATGGGCACCTTCGCCGAGGATTGCGCCCAGTCCTACCAGTTCACCCGCGAGGCGCAGGACCAGTACGCCCTCACCTCGCTGGAGCGCGCCCGGAACGCCATCGCCGACGGCAGCTTCGCTTCCGAGATCACGCCGGTCACCATCAGGACCCGCAAGGGCGAGAGCCTCGTCGAGATCGACGAACAGCCCGGCAAGGCGCGCCCGGACAAGATCCCCTCGCTGAAGCCCGCCTTCCGCGACGGCGGCACGGTGACCGCCGCCAATGCCTCGTCGATCTCGGACGGCGCGGCGGCGCTGGTGATGATGAAGCGCTCCGAAGCCGAGGCGCGCGGGCTCACACCGCTTGCGGTGATCCGCGGCCACAGCACCCATGCGCAGGCGCCGAACCTCTTCCCCACCGCCCCCATCGGCGCCATGCGGAAGCTCTCGGACAAGACCGGCTGGGATCTCAGGGACGTCGATCTCTTCGAGATCAACGAGGCCTTCGCGGTGGTCGCCATGGCCGCGATGCGCGACCTCGACCTGCCGCATGACAAGGTCAACGTCCACGGCGGTGCCTGTGCGCTCGGCCACCCGATCGGCGCCAGCGGCGCCCGAGTCATGGTCACCCTGCTGGCCG
>NZ_JAATOS010000809.1:0-1115 GCF_011806505.1 Salipiger sp. HF18
GCGAGGACGAGGTGGGCGAAGTCTACGGCGTTAGCCGTACCGTGGTGCGCGCGGCGCTTCAGAAGCTGGCGCACATGCACCTCGTGGACCTGCGCCGCAACCGCGGCGCCTTTGTCGCCCAGCCCACGGTCAAGGAGGCGCGCGAGGCGCTCGAGGCCCGCGCCCTGCTCGAGCCGCGCACCGCACGCCCCGCCGCCGAGCGCATGACGCCCGCCGCCCTCGCCCGCCTGCAGGCGCACATCGACGACGAGCACCGCGCGCTCGACGAGGGTGACACCGGCCGCGCGCTGCATCTGTCGGGGCTCTTCCATGTCGAGATCGCCCGCATCGCCGACCAGAATACCGTCGAAGAGTTCATCGCCCAGCTGGTCTCGCGCTCGTCCCTGATCATCGCGCTCTACTGGCAGCGCCGCGCGGCACTTTGCGAAAGTCACGCCCACCACGCGCTGCTGCAGGCCTTCGCCGCCGGAGACGGCACGCTGGCCGAGGACCTGATGAAGAGCCACTTGCTCGATCTGCTCACTTCGCTAGACCTGCGCGAGCGCGGCTCGGTGCCGCAATCGCTCAGGGAGGCACTATCGGAATGATGCGGACTGCGACGGCGGATGAGGTCGGCCTGATCATCGACTGGGCGGCGGACGAGGGCTGGAACCCGGGGCTCGACGACGCGCGGGCCTTTCACGCCGCCGACCCGGTGGGGTTCTTCGTGGCCGAGGAGGACGGCGAGATCGTCGCCGCGATCTCGGTGGTCAACCACTCCGACAGCTTCGCCTTTCTCGGCCTCTACCTCTGCCGCCCGGACTGGCGCGGCAGGGGCGTGGCCTTCGCGCTCTGGAAACACGCGCTCGCGCATGCGGGCGAGCGCACCGTCGGGCTCGACGGCGTCGCCGAGCAGCAGGCCAACTACGCCCGCTCGGGCTTTGCGCTGACCGGCGCGACCTCGCGCTTCGAAGGCGCGGCACGGCCCGCCCCTGCCCTGCGCGGCGCCACGCCCGAAGACCTGCCCGCGCTCGCGGCGCTCGACGAGACCGCGAACGGCATCACCCGCCCGCGCTTCCTCGGGGCGTGGCTGGCGGACTGCGACACCCGCCGCACGCTGGTGCTCGACGGACCGG
>NZ_JAATOS010000810.1:0-1112 GCF_011806505.1 Salipiger sp. HF18
AGCTGCCCAAGGGCGGCGCCGACCTGCTGATGGACTTCAACATCATCGGAGCGGTCTTCGTGGTGGTGGTGATCGGCGGCATGGGCTCGCTGCCCGGAGCCTTCATCGCCGCGGTGCTGATCTCGGTGCTCAACGTCTTCGGCGTCACCTACCTGCCCCAGTCGACGCTGGTGCTGATGTACGTGGTCATGGCCATCGTGCTCATTGTCCGCCCCTACGGCCTGCTCGGCCGCGAGGAGGTGGCGGGCGAGCACGGCCAGGTCGGCGCGCCCGAGACCCCCATCCGCCCCTACGGCCCGCTCGGCATGGCGCTGGTGGCGGCGCTGATCGCGGCACTGGCGATCGTGCCCGTCTTCGCGGAACAGTTTGTGATGACGCTGATCGTCGACATGATCATCTTCGCGCTCTTCGCCGCGTCGCTGCACTTCATCCTCGGCTCCGGCGGGCTGGTGAGCTTCGGCCACGCCGCCTTCTTCGGCGGCGGCGCCTATGCCGCGGCGCTGCTGGTCTACCACACCGACACGCCGATGGAGCTTGCCTTCCTCTTCGCGCCGCTTGCCGCCGGCCTGCTGGCGCTGGCCATCGGCTGGTTCTGCATCCGGCTCACCGGCGTCTACTTCGCCATGCTCACCCTCGCCTTCTCGCAGCTTGTCTGGTCCGTCGCCTTCCAGTGGCGCGACGTCACCCGCGGTGACGACGGTCTGGTGAACATCTGGCCCGCCGAGTGGCTGAACGCCCCCGCGCCCTTCTACTACTTCACCCTTGCGCTCGGCGTCGGCGGCATCGTGTTCCTGCGCCACGTCATCCACTCGCCCTTCGGCTACGCCCTGCGCGCCGGCCGCGACAGCCCGCGCCAGGCCGAGGCCACCGGCATCGACGTCAAGCGCGTGCAATACGCCGCCTTCGCGCTCGCCGGCGCGATGGCGGGGCTCGCGGGCGGGCTCTTCGTCTTCTCCAAAGGCTCGGTCTTCCCGACCACGCTCGAGATCGGCGAAAGCTTCGACGCGCTCATCGTGGTCTTCCTCGGCGGCGTGAAGACGCTGGCCGGGGGCGTCGTCGGCGCGGGCTTCATGACCGTGGTCGAGGACTGGCTCACCCGGCTCGAATACTGG
>NZ_JAATOS010000811.1:0-1109 GCF_011806505.1 Salipiger sp. HF18
GTGGTGAGCGCCGGAGCCAAGACGCTCGGCCTGACCCGCAGTGGCCGCACCGGCGCCGTGGTGAACAGCCACGAGATCATCACTGGAGAGTTCGCCCGCAACACGGAATTCTCTTTGCCTGCCGACAGGTTGCGGCTCGCTCTTGAGGCGCGAATGCAGGATCGTGCGCGGCTCTTCGATGCGACCGAGCTGGCGCGGGTCACCATGGGCGACTCGATCTTCTCGAACATGATGATCCTTGGCGCATCGTGGCAGCAGGGTCTCGTGCCGCTGCCGCATGACGCCATCGCCGAGGCCATCCGCCTCAACGGCGCCGCGGTCGAGCGCAACCTGCGCGCCTTCGAGATCGGCCGCTGGGCGATGCTCCACCCGGCCGAGGCCGAGGCCATGGTCACGCCGAAGGTGGTCGAGAAGCCGAAGACGCTCGAGCAGCGCATCGCCTTCCGCGAGAACCACCTGGTGGCCTACCAGGGCAAGCGGCTGGCCCGGCGCTATCGCGCGCTGGTCGACGGCATCGAGGATCCGCGTCTGCGCGAGGCGGTGGCGCTCGGTTACCACAAGCTGCTTGCCTACAAGGACGAGTACGAGGTCGCCCGTCTGCACCTCGAGACCCGTGAGAAGGCGCTCGGCACCTTCGAGGAGGGCTTCGAGATGAAGTTCCACCTCGCGCCGCCGATGCTGTCGAAGACCGGCCCCGACGGCCGCCCGGTCAAGAAGACCTATGGCGAGGGGATGCTGCGGGCCTTCGGGCTGCTGGCGAAGCTCAAGGGGCTGCGCGGCACGTGGTTCGACCCGTTCGGCCGCACCGACGAGCGCCGGATGGAGCGCGCGCTGATCACGCAGTACGAGGCCGACATGGCCGAGGTCCTGCCCAAGCTCAGCCCCGAGACGCTCGACGCCACCGTGGCGCTGGCCGAGCTGCCGCTGCGCATCCGCGGCTTCGGCCCGGTCAAGGAGAAGAACGAGCAGGAGGCCGCCAAGCGCCGCGAGGAACTGCTCTCGGCCATCCGCCAGGGCGGCGCACCGCTCGCCCGCGCGGCAGAGTGACGGAGCCGCGCGGACGGGGTATTCCCCGTCCGCGTAGCGTTCCCGAAGACGCCATTCAGACC
>NZ_JAATOS010000081.1:0-13564 GCF_011806505.1 Salipiger sp. HF18
GGCGGGAATCTACGGCGGCTTCTTTACCCCCATCGAGGCCGCGGGCATGGGCGCCGCCGCGGCGCTGGTCATCGCCTTCCTCACCGGCGGGCTCAGCCGCCACGTGCTGTGGCAGGCCTTCGTCGAGAGCGCCAGCGCCTCGGCGATGATCTTCGCCATCGTCATCGGCGCCGAGATCTTCAGCAACTTCGTGACCTTCGCCGGGCTGCCGGACGCGCTCGCGGACATCGTCGAGGATCAGGGCATGTCGCCCTGGCTGGTGCTCCTGCTGATCGTGCTGATCTACATGGTACTGGGCTGCTTCCTCGAGAGCCTGTCGATGATCCTGCTCACCGTGCCGGTGTTCTACCCGCTGATCTCGGGGCTCGACTTCGGTGTCGAGATCCTCGCCGATCCGGACGCGCTGGTGATCTGGTTCGCGATCATCGTGGTGGTGGTGACCGAGATCAGCCTGATCACGCCACCCATCGGAATGAACGTCTTCGTGCTGCGCTCGGTGCTGCCGGACGTGTCGCTCGGGACGATCTTCAGCGGTGTCTACGTGTTCTGGGTCGCCGACATCATCCGGCTGGCGCTGATCATCGCGCTGCCGATCCTGTCGCTCTACCTGGTCGCATGACCTGCGGGGCAGCCCCGCCGGGCTGCCCTTCCGCCCGCGTCACGCTTGCCTTTGCGGGCCCGGGCGATCATTCAGGAAGACCATGACCCAGACGAGACAGCCAGACCCAGAAACCAGGACGACGAACCGGACATGCGCCTAGAAAAGTTCTTTCCCTACCGCCTGGCCGTCGTCGCCGAAGCGTTCTCGCGCCAGCTCGTCGCCGTCTATGGCCGCGGTCATGGCCTCTCGCGCGAGGAATGGCGGCTGCTGTTCCTGCTCGAGGATGCCGAGACGCTGGATTCCCAGCGGCTGTCGCAGCGCACCTCGCTCGACAAGGTGCAGGTCAGCCGCGCCGCCTCGCGGCTCGAGGCCAAGGGGTTCATCCTGCGCGAGGTGCTGGGCGCCGACCGCCGCAAGCGCAACTATGCCATCACCCCCGAGGGACGGGCGCAGTTCCGGGCCGTCTTCGGCGATGTCGAGACGCGCGCCAACGAGATCCTCGCGGCGATGCCCGACGAGGACCGGGCCGCGCTCGAGCAGGGCATCGCCGCACTCGACAAGGCCATCGCCACGGTGACCCAGCCCGAGACCGGCCACGGCACCTCGTTTCCCCGGCCCGACCGGGCCGAGACCCGCTGAGCGCACACCTTCGGTCTCTTCGCGGGGGGCCGGGGCTCAGCCCGCCGTCCAGGCCCGTCCACCCGCAGCGAGCTGCCGGTGACAAGTGCCGAGGCATCGGAGGCGAGGTAGAGCACCGCGCCCATGATGTCCTCGACCTCGCCGATGAGGCCGAGCCTGATCTTCTCCTCGATCCACGCGAGGGGGCCGGGATTGGTCAGGGTCTGCTCTGGCAGCGGCGTGTGGACCAAGGCCGGGCAGGGCGTGTTGACCCGGATTCCGGGCGGCCCCCATTCGATGGCCATGCCCTTTACCGTGCCATCGAGCCTGTGCTTCGTGGCGCAGTTGACCGCCCGGTCGACGCCGCCGACGTGGCCCATCTGCCCTGCAGCCGCGCCGGCGGAGGGGGTCGTGAGCGCGTTGTCGTGAGGGGCCACCGAAAGGGGCCACGCCCGAATGCGCCTCGGTTGAGGGCGCCCGTCCGCCCCGGCCCGGGAAGAGCGTGGCTTGTTTTGACGCGTCACCCGCTCTGTCCTCGCGGATGAGGCGAAGAAATCCCGCGAAGAGAGGAGGTTTGGCGGAACCGGAACCGCTCTTGCGGGGTTCTTCCAACGGTCGGCACCGCCGGTCCCGTTCTGTTTCTCTCTCTCTCATGACGACCTCGTCGCCTTGCCGACCCGCAGGCCTCCGCTCTCCGACACCCAGACCCCGAGACATGCCCGGCACGCATCGCGACCCAGCCCCTCATCGTGCCCCGACGTCCTGCCCGCCCGAAAGGGTGCGCGGGTGAGCCGCGTGCGCGGGGCGCCCGCGCCGCGCCCAAGAGGGCGCTGGACAGGACTCCAGCCCGGCCGCAGGCTGGCGGCGGCACTGTCCGGCCGCAGGGCCCAAACCTGGGCCGAACCAACGGTCCCCGCACGCCCGGTCTCCCGCCGGGCGCCCGACGCAGACGCCTTCTCCCTCCGTTCCCTCATCGCTGGAAAGCTGACATGATCGACCCGCGTGACGTCACTGTAGACCCCTCGAGATCCCGGCCCGACCAGCTTGGTGCGCGCTTCGATGGCGAGGGCACCAATTTCGCGCTGTTCTCGGACCATGCCGAGGCCGTCGAGCTTTGCCTCTTCGACCCCGACGGCCGCGAGGAGCTTGCCCGGATCGAGCTGCCGCGCGCGGAGGGCGGCATATTCTTCGGCTATTGCCCCGATCTTGGGCCCGGTCAGGCCTATGGCTACCGGGTGCACGGGCCGTTCCGGCCCGGGGACGGCATGCGCTTCAACCCCAACAAGCTGCTGCTCGACCCCTACGCCATGGCGATGCGCGGCCACCTGCAGTGGGATGACGCGCTCTACGGCTACCCGGTGGGCGGCTCGGATCTCGACCTCGACCCCCGCGACAGCGCGCCCTTCATGCCCAAGGCGGTGGTGGCCGACCCGGTCTTCGACTGGGAGGCGGACCAATGCCCCAGCGTGCGCTGGCAGGACATGGTGATCTACGAGGCCCACGTGAAGGGGCTGACCATGCGCCACCCCGGCGTGGTTCAGGCCGACCGCGGCACCTTCCGCGCGCTGGCCTCGGATCCGGTGATCGAGCACCTGCAGAAGATCGGCGTCACCACCATCGAGCTGCTGCCGATCCACGCCATGGCGCAGGACCGGCATCTCGAGGAGCAGGGGCTGCGCAACTACTGGGGTTACAACACGCTGGCCTTCTTCGCGCCAAACCGCAACTACCTCGCGTCCGAGGACGTGCGCGAGGTGCGCGCGGCGGTGAAGCGCTTCCATGCGGCGGGCATCGAGGTCATCCTCGACGTGGTCTACAACCACACCGCCGAGGGCAGTGAGCTGGGCCCGACGCTGTCCTTCAAGGGCATCGACAACGCGAGCTACTACCTGCTTTCGCCCGAGGACCGGCGCCACGGCTTCGACACCACCGGCACCGGCAACACGCTCAACGTCGCGCACCCGATGGTGCTGCGCATGGTGATGGACAGCCTGCGCTACTGGGTCGAGGCCTTCCACGTCGACGGCTTCCGCTTCGACCTCGCCTCGACGCTGGCACGCGCGCCCGACGGCTTCGAGCGCGAGGGCGCCTTCTTCAACGCCATCCGGCAGGACCCGGTGCTGGCCCATGTGAAGCTCATCGCCGAGCCCTGGGACGTAGGCGATGGCGGCTACCAGGTCGGCGGCTTCCCCTGGCCGTTCCGCGAGTGGAACGACAAGTACCGCGACGACGTGCGCGCCTTCTGGCGCCGTGACCCGGGGCTGCTGCCGAGCCTCTCGGAGCGGCTGATGGGCAGCCCGGTGCAGTTCGACCACTCGCACCGGCCCGCGACATCGTCGGTGAACTTCATCGCCGCCCACGACGGCTTCACCATGTGGGACACGGTCTCCTACGACCACAAGCACAACGAGGCCAATGGCGAGGACAACCGCGACGGCCACGACCACAACCTCTCGGACAACATGGGCCACGAGGGGGCAACGGAGGACGCCGGCATCCTCGAGGCGCGGGCGCGGCGGGTGAAGGGCATGCTGGCGACGCTCTTCCTGTCGCACGGGGTGCCGATGCTGCTTGCGGGCGACGAGATGGGCCAGACCCAGGGCGGCAACAACAACGCCTATTGCCAGGACAACGAGACCACCTGGATCGACTGGGAGGCCGCCCGCCCGGAACTGGTCGAGGCGGTGGCGGCGCTGACCGCGCTGCGCCGGGAGTGGCGTACGCATCTTGCGCCCTACGGCTTCTGGCCGCGCCCGGAGGCCACCGAGACCATCTGGCTGCACCCCGAGGGCCGGGACATGTCGCAGCAGGACTGGCGCGACGGCGGGCTCTTCGCGGTGGGCATGCGGCATCACCAGGAGGAGGGGCCGGACATCCTGGTGCTGGTGAACGCCGGCGAGGACTGCACCTTCACGCTGCCGTCGGGCGGATGGGAGCTGATCCTCGACACCGCGCGCGACCCGGTGGCCTGCGCCGAGGATCCCGGCGCGCGGCTGACGGTCGAGGCGCAGTCGGTGGCTGTGCTGCGGGCGGTGTGAGCCGGTTGTGCCGTTTGTGCGGGTCCGGGATGAGGGTCCGGGGTGGCGCTTGTTGCGAGGTCCGGACCGGGGGTTTCAAACCCCCGGACCCCCGTGGAGTTTAGGGGCAAGATGAAGCCCGGGCGTGGCGCCCTCGTGGTGGGATTGGGTGGTTTCGGTTTGCGTCTTGGTTTGGCCTGGATAGGGCAGGGTTGCGGCGATCTGGTCGGCGGTGAGGGTCAGCCCAGCAGCGCGACGTAGGCTTGCTGGTTGGAGACCAGCGTGTCGTGGTTGCCGATCTCGACGATGCGGCCGGCGTCGAGCACGACGATGCGGTCGGCGTGGCGGATGGTCTCGAGCCGGTGGGCGATGATCAGCGTGGTGCGGCCCACCGCCAGCCGGGCGAGCGCCGCCTGCACCTCGCGCTCGGTGGCGCGGTCGAGCGCCGAGGTGGCCTCGTCCAGCAGCAGGATCGGCGGGTTGCGCAGGAACACCCGCGCGATCGCCACGCGCTGGCGCTGGCCGCCCGAGAGCATCACGCCGCGCTCGCCCACCATGGTATCGAGCCCCTGCGGCAGCTCCGAGACCAGCGTGTCGAGCCGGGCGTTGCGCACCGCCTCGAGGATCTCGTCCTCGCCGGCGTCGAGCTTGCCATAGGCGATGTTCTCGCGCAGCGTGCCGCCGAACAGGAACACGTCCTGGCTCACCAGCCCGACCTGGCGGCGCAGCGAGGCCAGTGTCATGTCGGTGAGCGGGACGCCGTCGATGCGGATCTCGCCGCCGGTCGGATCGTAGAAGCGCGGCACCAGCGCCATCAGCGTCGACTTGCCGGCGCCCGACGGGCCGACCAGCGCCACGGTTTCGCCCGGGGCGACCTCGAGCGTCACCCCGCGGAGCACGCCGCGGGCGCCGTCGTAGGTGAACTGCACGTCCTCGAAGCGGATGCGGCCGGAGAGCGCGGGGGCGTCCTGCGCGCCGGGGGCGTCGGCGATGTCGGGGCTCTGCGCCAGCAGCTCCTGGTAGCGCTGGAACCCAGCGATGCCGCGCGGATAGGTCTCGACCACCGCGGCGATCTTTTCGAGCGGGCGGAAGAAGACGCCGACCAGCAGCAGGAAGGCCACGTAGTCGCCGGTGCTGAGGCTGCCGCCGAAGACGAAGGCGGCGCCGGCCACCATCACCACCACCTGCACCGAGCGCATCCCCATGTATTGCAGCGCCGAGACCGTCGCCATGATCCGGTAGGCGTCGAGCTTGGTGGCGCGGTAGCGGGCGTTGTCCTCGGCGAAGCGGGCGCGCTCGTGGGCCTCGTTGGTGAAGGCCTGCACCACGCGGATGCCGCCGATGCTTTCCTCGAGACGGACGTTGAAGGCGCCGACGCGGGCGTAGATCGCCTGCCAGTTGCGGGTCATCCTGCCGCCGTAAACCCCCAGCAGCCAGGCCATCAGCGGCACCACCACCAGCGTCATGAAGGCGAGCGGCGGGGGCAGCCAGAGCATCAGCGCGAAGGCACCGGCAAAGGTCATGATCGCGATGAACAGATCCTCGGGGCCGTGGTGGGCGACCTCGCCGATTTCCTCGAGATCGCGCGTGACGCGGGCCACCAGCTTGCCGGTCTCGGCGCGGTCGAACCAGCCCCAGCTCAGCCGGGTGAGATGGGCGAAGGCGCGGGCGCGCATCTCGGTCTCGATGTTGATGCCCAGCATGTGGCCCCAGTAGATCACCACCACCATCAGCAGGGCGTTGACGATGTAGACGCCCACGAGCCCGGCGGAGGCCAGCACCGTGAGCCCCCAGTCGCCCTGCGGCAGCAGGTGGTCGATGAAGCCCGCGACCGCGAGCGGGAAGGCGAGCTCGAGCAGGCCCGAGAGCACGGCGCAGCCGAAATCGAGCCAGAAGAGCCCCATGTGCGGGCGGTAGTAGTCGAAGAACTGGCGGAGCATCGGGTCTCTGATCTTTCAGGTGCGGGCAGGCGGGCGTCAGGCGGCGTGCGTCGGGTGGCGATGGGTGGTGCCAGAGCGATGGCACGCGGGGCGGTCTGTGTCACGCCCCGGCGGGACCGGGGGGTGGCGGATGGGTCGGGGAGCTTCCGCGGAACGCATCGGGCGCCGCGTGGGGCGGCGCGCGGTGGGGCTGGCCAGAGCACCGCGCCACGTGGCGCCCGCTGGTGGGGCGGTGAGCGGCGCCTGAAACGGCGGAGCGGAGCGCCGGGCAGGAGGGCGCCAAGGGAGCGGAGCGGCCGCCGCAAAATGCGGCGGCCGGAAGGCCGGGCCCGGGCGCTGCGGGGGGACGGCGCGCCGGGGGTCATGTCGCGGCACCGGGGCAGGTCACCACTTCCACGTCAGGCGCGCCTGCACCGTGCGGCCGTCGCCGTAGTAGCAGCCGAAGGAGCCGCAGGTGGCGACATAGGCCTCGTCGAAGAGGTTCGACACGTTGACCGAGAGGCCGAGGTCCTCGGTGATCGCGTAGGAGGCCTGCAGGTCGACCAGCGTGACCTCGTCGAGGTCGTAGCTGTTGGACGCGTCGCCGTAGCGCTCGCCGATGTAGCGCAGGCCGCCGCCGAGCTGGAGCCCCGCCAGCCTGTGCCCCGGCGCGAAATCGTAGTTCAGCCAGAGGCTGGCGTTGTGCTCGGGCGCGTTGGCGAGCTGGTTGCCCTCGTTGTCGCCGTCCAGCACCTCGGTGTCGTTCCAGGTGTACTGGCCGCGCAGGTTCCAGCCCTGCGCGAGGTCGACCGAGGCCTCGAGCTCGAGCCCGCGCGAGCGGACCTCGCCCTCCTGCCGGAAGTCGCCGACGCCGTTGGCATCGGTGTAGGCCGAGCGCACGTTGGTCTGGCGCAGGTCGTAGAGCGCCGCCGAGAAGAAGCCGTCGAAGCTCAGCGGCTGGTACTTCACGCCCACTTCCCACTGCCGGCCACGGGTCGGCTCGAAGGCCGAGCCGCTGTTGTCGGTGCCGATCTCCGGGTCGAAGGAGGTGGCATAGCTGACGTAGGGCACGAGGCCGTTGGCGAAGAGATAGGACAGCCCGGCGCGGCCGGTGGTGGCCTCGTCGTCCTGGTCGATCCCGGAGCGGTTCACGGTGCCCAGGTAGTCGGTGAAGCTGGTGCCCTTCTGGCTGGTCCAGTCGTGGCGCAGCGCGAGGTTGGCGCGCCAGTTGCCGAAGGCCATCTCGTCCTGCACGTAGAGGCCGATCTGCTCGAGCGTCACGTCGGTGGCTTCGAGATACCACGGCTCGCTCAGGTTGGCGCCGTCATGGCGCGGGTTCGAGAGGCTGATGTCGTCGGCATAGAGGAAGCCGGTCCGCTCCTCGACGCCGTAACGGCGGGCGTCGAGCCCGACCATCAGCCTGTGGTCGACGGTGCCGGTCTGCAGCCGGCCGGTGAGCCGGGCGTCGAGGTTCTGCGAGTAGCTGTCCTCGTCGGTGACATTGGCACCGCGGGTCACGGTGTCGCCGTCGGCCACGCCGTTGTTGACGTAGAAGCCGGTGTAGTCCCAGTCGAATTTCTGGTAGCGGAAATTCACGTCGAGGGTCCAGTCCGGGGTCAGCTCCTGGCTCAGGTCGAAGCCGAGGTTGAGCATCTCGCGGTCGCTGTCGTCATCCTTTGGATCGCCGCCGTAGAAGTTGCGCAGGTCGTCGTCGTTCTTGTCGCCGATCAGGTCGTAGGGCACGCCCGCGGGCGTGATCGGGCTGTCCTTGAGCCACGAGCCGAGGACTTCGAGCGATGTGCGCTCGGTCGGCTGCCAGCGGGTGGCGAGGCCGAGGTAGCTGCGGCTGTTGGTGAGCTCTTCCACGTCCTCCTCGGTGTCGCGGGCGACGGCGGTGACGCGGGCGGCGAAACTGTCCGAGAAGGCGTGGTTGTAGTCGACAAAGCCTTCGGTGGCCTTGGGATCGCCCGTGCCGACGCCGAGCTCGCCGAAGCTGAGGAACTGCGCCCGCTTCTGGATCTGGTTGATGACGCCGCCGGGCGTGCCCGCACCGTAGAGCGCCGAGGACGGGCCCTTCAGCACCTCGACCCGCTCGAGCGAGTAGATCTCGAAGGCCGGCGCGCCGAACTCGCGCATCAGGCGCAGGCCGTTCAGGTACTGCGCGTCCGAGCCGTTGAAGCCGCGGATCGTCGGGCTGTCGAAGCGCGGGTCGGTGCCGAAGGGCTGCGCGGTGAGGCCGGCGGTATAGCCCAGCGTGTCGCCGAGCGTGGTGGCGCCCTGATCCTCGATCTGCTCGCCGGTGATCACCGAGACCGACTGCGGGGTCTCGAGGATGGGGGTGCCGCTCTTGGTGGCGGTGGCGGCGGTGGTGGCGACGTAGCCCGCCACCGGGTCCGAGGGATCGGGGGCCTCGCCTTCGACGTAGAGCGTGCCGAGGTCGTAGAGGTCTGCTGTGGATTGCGCCTGCGCGGCGCAGGTCAGCGCCAGCAGGCTCGCGCCCGTGGCGAGGGCGCTGCGAAGGGGGAGGGTCATGTCACTGTCCGCGTTCTGATGGATTCCCGATTGTTTATCTCGGGATTTGCCGCGTGGCTTGAACGGAACCGGCGGGATTTGAAGGGTCCGGGACAAAACGCTGCCGCCGCCAGACGCCGGGGCTCTGACCGTGGCGGGCGCGGAAGGCGCGGCTGAGGTGGGCCTGGTCGGCGAACCCGGTGGCGGCGGCGATGTCGGCGAGGCTGCGCCCGGCGTCGGGCATCAGTGCCTGCGCCGCGTCGAGCCGCAGCCCCATGAGCCAGCGCTGAGGCGTCTGCCCGAGGCTTTGACGGAAGCCGCGGGTGAGCCAGCTTTCCGACAGGCCCGCCAGCTCGGCCAGTTCGGCGGTGGGGATGCGCCGCCCCAGCGCCTCGCGGGCATGGGCCTCGAGCCGGCGCAGGATGCGCGGCGGCACGCCCCCGCGGTCGGCGTCGGGGGCGGGGGCGTCGCTGGGGGCGGGCAGGTCGATGACCTCGGCCAGCAGCGCCGACAAGAGCCCGTCGGTGGCAAGGTCGGGCCGGCCAGGGTGCTGCACCTCGTCGGCGATCATCGCGGCCAGCGCCTCGATCCGCGCGGCGCTGGCGATCAGCCGCGGGGTGGCGAGGTCGCGCGGGGCGGCCAGCCCTTGCAGCCGCTGCGCCAGCGGGCCCGCGTTGAGATGCAGGTCGAGATGGGCATAGCCGCCGGCCCGGCCGAGCTCGCTCCAGAGCGGGACATGGGCGGGGATGTAGAACACGCCGACGCCATCGCGCCACGGCTCGGTCTCGGAGGTGCGCAGGCGCAGGCTTTCGCCGCCGCCGAGGAAGACCACCAGCCGCGGGTCGGGCGCGCTGTAGAAGCCGCCGCCGCCGGCCTCGCCATGCACATGCCAGACATCGGCGATGACGCCGGGCCAGCGCCGCCACGACAGCGGGCGCAGGGTGCGGATGGCGCGGGTTTCGGCGGTCATGCGGGGCATGAAGGTCATGAAGGACGCTCGCGTGGCAGGCCCGGGGGCAGGGGTAGGGATGCGGAGGATCGCGGGCGGTGCAAGCTGCTGGCGGGGCATGTGCCGCGCGTGTCTCCGGGACCTGGCGGGCCGGGAGACCGGCTTGCTGAGCGTCGCGGATCATGCCGCAAGGCCGCGCCGGGGTCAAGCAGGACAGGGGTTTCGCGGGTCTTGGCGACCGGCGCGGCGGTCGCGCGGACGGTTGGCGCGCGGTGGGGGTTGCATTATCCGACTAAATTAGTCAGAGAAAAAAGGCGATGCCAGCCGGGGCGACCCTCGCAAGCTTTTCTTCATGTGTTCACTTGCGGGCGACGTCCCTCCGTCGCCCGCATCTTTCCTGACGAAAGGCCCTGCGATGACAGCGACAGGATCCCACGGCTGCGGCCGTCCGCACAACGGCGGCTATGACGGCATGGGCATCGGGGCGCTCGACCCCCGGATGCTCTGCACCCTCACCGTCGCCCGCTATTTCTTCCAGAGCTTCGCCGTGCCGCAGCTCGAGGGCTGGACCCGCGCCCTGAGCGGGGCGGAACACCTGCTTGGCCGTGACGCGGCCCCGGGATTTGCCTGCGCGGTGCTGCGGGTGGTGCAGGCGATGCGGCGCAGCCGCAAGAGCGTGTTCCACTTCTCGAACCCCGATTGCAGCAACTGCGCCGCAAGGCTGAGCGGCCACGAGCGGCTGCTGCTGAACGCCCTGCGCGCCACCCTCCAGGACCGCCCCGACAATGCCGAGGGCCACGCCATGCTGCTCTGCGAGGGCAACGATACCTCGGAATTCCTCGAGGAGGTGGAGGCGCTTGCCCGGATGATGGAGGCACGGCCGCACCGCGTCCTCAACTGACGGATCCCGTGGCGGGGGCCGCGGCCCGATCCCCCCCCGCGCCGGATGCCGACAGGCCGTCATCCGGCGTATCCCCCCGCGCGGTCCGGCACCGTGCGGGGGTTTTTGCTTCGCCCCGGGGGGCCTGGCGCTCGCCGCCGCGGCGCGACAGCAGGATCACCGCCAGAAGCAGCAGCACCCTCACGCCGACCGGCAGGGACGATACCGCCGCGATGGTCGGGTCGACCTGATCGCGCAGCCCGCTGAACATCCTCTCGGTGAGCGTGGTGTTTTCGCCCCCCGAGATGCAGCTCGGGATTACCACACCGTCGAGCGAGGTGATGAAGGCGAAGAGCGCCCCGAAATCACCGCCGGCCGGATCTGCGGCAGGGTGACGGTGAGAAAGGCCTGCGCCTCGGTGACGCCGAGGTTGCGGGCGGCCTTCTCGAGGTTGAGTCCGAACGGCGCCGGCGCCGGGCTCGTGGTCCCCACGACGAAGAGGATGGCCAGCACCACGACCTGCAGGAGGCGCTGCCGGAGATCCCGCTGCGGTCCGAGCTGATTCACGGCGAGCCCTGTGGCCCGCTCGAGAAGGCAGATCTCGGGCTGCGCCTCGCGGCGAGGCCCCGCGCCGGGCTCGCCATCACGCCGCTGGTGCCCGAGACGGTGATCCCGTTCTGACCCCTGTGTCCTGCGGTCAGTAGACCGGCGGCGACACCACCCAGATCGCCACGGCGGGCTCGGGCCCGTCGTTGCGCCAGCCATAGGCGCGGCCGGAGAACTGGAAGCTGTCGCCCGGGTGCAAATCGAAGCTCTCGCCATCGACGAACAGCGTCAGATGCCCCGAGACCAGCACCGCGCCGTCCTCGCGCCCGGCCCGCGGGCGCATCTCGTCGCGGCTGGCACCGGGGGCGAAGACCGAGCGGATCATCTCGAAGGCGCCGTCGAGCGAGGGCGAGAGAAGTTCCTCGACCAGCCCACTCTCGTCGGAGCCGATGGGCATCCGGTCCTCCTGCCGCAGCACCAGCCCCTGCTCGCGCTCGGCCCGTCCGGCGGAGCGGAAGAAGAACGAGATGGTGAGCCCGAAGAGCGCGGCGATCTTCTCGAGATCGCGGATCGAGGGCTCGGCCTGCCCGCGCTCGATCAGACTGAGCCAGCCCGCCGAGCGGCCGGTCGCCTCGGCCAGCGCCTGAAGCGTCAGGCCGCGCGACTTGCGCAGCGCCCGGATGTCGGTGCCGACCTGTCTGTTCAAACCGCGCGTCCCCGTCGTTCCTGTACGGGCAGACGCTAACGGCTGGCGTCGCTCTGCGCAACATTGTGGCGTTTTTTCCGGAATACCGAATTGTGACTAAAAAAATAAATTCAAATTTTAGTTGGCTGTGGAATGGTGCGGGTATCGAATCCCCGCCGGGCGCACATGCGCTCCGGCCAAGTCGAAGGATCCCCGCAGATGGTTGCCATCCCCTCCAAGGCCCGCGTCGTCATCATCGGCGGCGGCGTCTCGGGCTGCTCGGTTGCCTATCACCTCGCCAGGCTCGGCTGGACCGATATCGTGCTGCTCGAGCGCAAGCAGCTCACCTCGGGCACCACGTGGCATGCCGCGGGGCTCATCGGGCAGCTGCAGCCGAGCCAGAACCGCACCCGGCTGGCCAAGTATTCCGCCGACCTCTACGCCCGGCTTGAGGAAGAGACCGGGCTCGCCACCGGCTTCCGGCAATGCGGGTCGATGACCGTGGCGCTGAGCGAGGAGCGCCGCGAAGAGATTTTCCGGCTGGCGGCGCAGGCCCGTGCCTTCGGCGTCGAGGTCAACGAGCTCACCCCGGACGAGGTGCTGGGGCTCTATCCGCATCTCAACCCCGACGGCGTGGTGGCGGGCGTTCACCTGCCGATGGACGGGCAGGCCGATCCGGGCAACATCGCGCTGGCGCTGGCCAAGGGCGCCCGCCAGAACGGCGCGCTGATCGCCGAACGGGTCAAGGTCACCCGCGTGACCGAGGCGGACGGCCGCGTCACCGGGGTCGACTACGAACAGGACGGCGCGCCGGGCCATATCACCGCCGAGCACGTGGTCAACTGCGGCGGCATGTGGGGCCGTGAGCTTGCGGCGCAGAACGGCGTGACCCTGCCGCTGCACGCCTGCGAGCATTTCTACATCGTCACCGAGGGCATCCCCGGCCTTTCCCGGCTGCCGGTGCTGCGGGTGCCGGAAGAATGCGCCTATTACAAGGAGGATGCGGGCAAGATCCTGCTGGGCGCCTTCGAGCCCAAGGCCAAGCCCTGGGGCATGGATGGCATCCCCGAAACCTTCGAGTTCGACCAGCTGCCCGAGGATTTCGACCATTTCGAGCCCATCCTCGAAGCGGCGGTCAACCGGATGCCGATGCTGGCCGAGGCGGGCATCCACACCTTCTTCAACGGCCCCGAGAGCTTTACCCCAGATGACCGCTACTATCTTGGCGAGGCGCCGGAGCTGAAGAACTACTGGGTGGCGGCGGGCTACAACTCCATCGGCATCATCTCCTCGGGCGGGGCCGGCATGGCGCTGTCGCAGTGGATGGACAGCGGCGAGCCGCCCTTCGATCTGTGGGAGGTCGATATCCGCCGCGCCCAGCCGTTCCAGCGCAATCGTCGCTACCTCAGGGAGCGGGTGACCGAGACGCTGGGGCTGCTCTATGCCGACCATTTCCCCTACCGGCAGATGGCCTCGGCGCGGGGGGTGCGGCGCTCGGTGCTGCACGATCAGCTGAAGGCACGCGGCGCGGTCTTTGGCGAGGTGGCGGGCCACGAGCGCGCCAACTGGTTCGCCGAGCCGGGGCAGGAGCCCGAGTATCGCTACAGCTGGAAGCGGCAGAACTGGTTTGCCAACCAGCGCGCCGAGCACATGGCGCTGCGCGACGGCGTCGGGCTGCTCGACATGAGCAGCTTCGGCAAGATCCGCGTCGAGGGCCGCGATGCGCTGTCCTTCCTGCAGAAGGTCTGCGCCAACAACATGGACGTGGCGGCGGGGCGCATCGTCTACACTCAGATGCTGAACGCGCGCGGCGGCATCGAGTGCGACCTGACGGTGAC
>NZ_JAATOS010000812.1:0-1107 GCF_011806505.1 Salipiger sp. HF18
CCCGGGTCGGCCCTGACGCGCACCGGGCTGTCATCCGCTGCCACGGGTTTGGAATGCAGGTAAGCTCGCCAACGCGATCAGGGGCTGCGGTGCGGGGCCGCGACGCAGCGCTCGCCCGGCCTCGACGCCTTTGCCTCCGGCGCACCATTTCCGGCAGCGTCGTCGCGCCCGCCGCCTTGCCCCTGTCCCGCGCCGGTTCACGCCCGCCTGACCTCGAGACGGGCGACGCCGCGGCGACCGCCGTGTCATGCCATGCCGCTTCCACCGCTTGGCAGGCCATGCTGCGCCTATCAAGCAACAGACCGTCCTGCGCCGGCCATGCGTTACGCCACTCCCGTGCCGACCAAACGTCAGGCCACGCGGCGACGCACAGGCGCTCAACCGTTGGCGTAGACCGCGCAGGCGCAGCCCCGCGCCTTGAGCTTCGTGCAGTAGCGCCAGCCCTCTGCGAGGCTGTCGCGGCCGATCCGCGCCATCCAGTAGCCGCCGCGCGGGCTGGCGCGGCTCTTCTGCCAGACCAGCTCCGGATCCTCTTCCGCCACCAGTGCGGCGCAGGACCTTACCCGCACCCGGTATTGTTCGAGCGCCCGCGCCTTGGTGGTGCCGTAAGCCATCTGCACCCCGAACGGCGCCCGCGCCGGCTCCGGCTCGGGATAGGCGGTGAGGCGGCGGTTGCGGGCGAGATCGTGGCAGGCCTCGGCGAAGGGCACGCCGGGCTGCAGGCGGTAGTCATGCGCCTCGGGCGGATCCTCGGCCCATGTCCCGGCATCGACACCGGTGACGATGAGCACGTAATCGACGGTCTCGCGGGGCAGGGCGGCGTCCTGCGCCATCAGCGCCTCGGCGCGGCGCTCGCCGCCATTGTAGGCCACCGCAGCAAGCCCGGGGTTGCCGTAGCGCCGCACCAGCTCGCCCAGGTACTCGGCGGAATACTCCATCGCCTCGGCGGGATTGTACGGGTCGCGGAGCCCGCGCAGCCTCGCGGTCGAGGGGATGAACTGCGCGATGCCCTGCGCGTTGGCGTGGCTCAGCGCGTTGGGATCGAAGCGGCTCTCCTGCCAGAGCAGCCGCGCGAAGAAGCCGGGCTCGAGCCCGTTGCGCAGGGCG
>NZ_JAATOS010000813.1:0-1107 GCF_011806505.1 Salipiger sp. HF18
CCGGCGCGGTGCTGCGCGGCGATTTCGGGCGGATCACGCTGGAGCCGGGCTCGAACGTGCAGGAGACCTGCGTCGCCCATGCCTTTCCCGGCAAGGACGTGGTGGTCGAGGAGCGCGGCCACGTCGGGCACGGCGCGGTGCTCCACGGCTGCCACATCGGGCGCAACGCGCTGATCGGCATGAATGCCGTGGTGATGGACGAGGCGCGCATCGGCGAGAACAGCATCGTCGGCGCCATGGCCTTCGTGCGGGCGGGGATGGAGATCCCGGCCAATGTCATGGCGGTGGGCTCGCCCGCCAAGGTGCTGCGCGAACTGAGCGAACAGGAGATCGACTGGAAGTCGCGCGGCACGGATGTCTACCGGCAGCTCGCGGTGGACGCCAGGACCAAGCTTGCGCCGGCACAGCCGCTGGCGGAGGTGGAGGAGGGGCGCCGCCGTGTGACGGCGCCCGAGTACGACCCGCTGGTGGTCGAGCGCGCGGCGCTCAGCGGACGGCCTTGACCCCTTCAAGGATCAGGGTCGTCGCCACGCGGGCATAGTCCTCGCGGCTGATCTTGCCGCCGTCGCGGAACCACATGTAGACCCAGTTCATCATGCCGAAGAGCGACATGGTCGGCGCCCCGGTAGGCGTCGAGCACCGTCATCACCAGTGCCTCGAGCCGCTCGCGCGGGGGCAGGGCGGGATCGTCCGCCTCTTCGATGGCGGCGTCGAGTTCGTCGAGATGGGTCTCGATGATCGCGAAGATCAGCGCGTCCTTCGACGGGTAGTAATGGTACAGCAACGACTTGGAGACCCCGGCCTCGGAGGCGATCTGGGACATGGAGGCCTTCTCCATGCCCTGCGTCGCAAAGACGTTGGCGGCGGTCAGAAGCAGCTGGTGCTGTTTCTCCTCGAAGTCGCTGGCGCGCGTTCTGGCCATATGCGCGAATGCTCCTCTTGGTCCGGCGGACGGAATGGCGGCGGGCCAGTCCTTATCCGCCGGACGGGGTTTTTGCCAGCCTGCCTGCGGGCTACTTGGGGCGGTTGTCGACGACACGCTTGGCTTTGCCTTCGGAACGGGCAACGCCTTCCGGATCGTGGACCTCGATCCTGGTCGAGACGCCG
>NZ_JAATOS010000814.1:0-1106 GCF_011806505.1 Salipiger sp. HF18
TTCTTGATGCCGTCGAGGCCGGCCATCAGAAGCGCTGCGAAGCACAGGTAGGGGTTCGCTGCGGGATCGGGGAAGCGGGCCTCGACGCGCTTGGCCTTCGGCGACTCGGTCCACGGGATCCGCACGCAGCCCGAACGGTTGCGGGCGGAGTAGGCGCGCAGAACCGGGGCTTCGAAGCCGGGGATCAGGCGCTTGTAGGAGTTGGTGGACGGGTTGGTGAAGGCGTTGAGCGTCTTCGCGTGCTTCAGGATGCCACCGATGTAGTAGATGGCTTCCTGGCTCAGGTCGGCGTACTTGTCACCTGCGAAGACCGGCTTGCCGTCCTTCCAGATCGACATGTTCACGTGCATGCCCGAGCCGTTGTCGCCGGCGATCGGCTTCGGCATGAAGGTTGCCGAGCGGCCGTAGGCCTGCGCCACGTTGTGGATGATGTACTTGTACTTCTGAAGCTCGTCGGCCTGCTTGGTGAGGCTGTCGAAGATCAGGCCCAACTCGTGCTGCGAGGTCGCAACTTCGTGGTGGTGCTTGTCGACCTTCATGCCGATGCGCTTCATGGTCGAGAGCATCTCGGAACGGATGTCCTGGCCGTCGTCCGACGGGTTCACCGGGAAGTAGCCGCCCTTGTAGGTCGGACGGTGGCCCAGGTTGCCCATCTCGAAGTCGGCGTCGGTGTTCCAGGCTGCGTGGTCTGCGTCGACCTCGTAGGACACCTTGCTCGGCGACACGGCGTACTTGACGTCGTCGAAGAGGAAGAACTCGGCCTCGGGGCCCATGTAGGCGACGTCGCCGATGCCGGAGGACTTGAGGTAGGCCTCTGCCTTCAGAGCGGTGCCGCGCGGATCGCGGTCATAGGATTCGCCGGTGTCGGGCTCGACCAGCCCCGCCATCACCTTCATGAGCGTCGATTTGCCCGAGCCGTTGCGCCCCACCAGCGCGACGCGGTCGCCGGGCTGAACGTTGAGCGAGAGGCCGGAGAAGACGGGATCGCCCCCGAAGGTGAGCGAGATGTCGGAAAGCTGGAGAAGGGGTGCCTGTGCCATGGCCGATGCGCTATTTTGCGCGGCGTGCGGCGTCAAGTGGCAACCGCCGTTGGGGGCGCTGCCCCC
>NZ_JAATOS010000815.1:0-1105 GCF_011806505.1 Salipiger sp. HF18
GATGTTCTCGAGGGCCGAAGCCCGGATTTCCGCGATCGCCTTCTCGGATTCGGCGGCCTTGGCAACGATCGCGCGATCGGCCTCGGCGATTGCCTCGTCCAGCTGCACCTTGATCTCTTCGCGCGTCTTCTGCGCGATGCCTTGAGCTTCGGCGCGGGCATCGGCCAGCGCCTTGTCATAGGCCTTCTCGGCCTCGGTGGCCTGACGCTTGAATTCTTCAGCGGCGGCGATGTCGTTCGTGATGGTGCCCTGGCGCTCGGCCAGGACCGAAGCGATCCGCGGCAGAGCGATGCGCGACAGCACGAAGAAAATCACCACCAGCGTGATGACAAGCCAGAAGACCTGGTTGGGAATCCAGTCGGCGCAAAGCTGCGGCATACCGATGGCGGAGCCATGGGAATCCACGCAGATGCCGGCAAAGTCTTCCTGAATGGGTTCTGTCGCCATGTCGTCCTCCGTCGGAACGGTGTCTCTACATCGGGCGGCCCGTCAGAAACGGAGCCGCCCGCGCGTAAGGATCTTCGTTCCGCCGATTAGACGGCGAACATCAGCAGCAGGGCGACGAGGAAGGAGAAGATGCCCAGTGCTTCGGCGAATGCGATGCCGATGAAGAGGGTTGCGGTCTGCGACGCGGCAGCCGAGGGGTTGCGCAGGGCGCCGGCCAGGAAGTTGGCAGCGACGTTGCCCACACCGAGAGCGGCGAGACCCGTGCCGAGACCTGCGAGACCTGCGCCGATGTGTGCGAGTTGACCTTCCATGGTGATTTCTCCTTACGTCTGGAAGTGGTCGATAGGGGTGTTCTGCGGGGAACGGCCGGGCCTGGGCCCGGACCGGACATCAGTGATGCGGATGCAGCGCGTCCTTGAGGTAGACGCAGGTGAGGATCGTGAAGACGTAGGCCTGCACGAAGGCCACCATGACCTCGAGCCCGTAGATCGCGGTGACGGCGACCACCGACAGCGGCGAGATGACTGCGAGACCGGCGAAACCTGCGAAGACCTTGATCACCGCGTGGCCTGCCATGACGTTGCCGGCAAGACGAATGGAGTGGCTGACCGGACGGACGAAGTACGAGATGATCTCGATGATGGCGAGCACCGGGCGC
>NZ_JAATOS010000816.1:0-1097 GCF_011806505.1 Salipiger sp. HF18
AGGGCACTATCGAGGGCACGCGCCAGTCCTTCCTGACCCACGCCCTCCGCGCCGCCTACCGCACGCCGCGCCCGAACATGCTGCGGGTGGTGGATTACGAGGGCAAGGCCCGGCAGGTGGTGCCGAACCGGGCGCTCAAGGCCTTCCTCCGCGACACCATCACAGAGACGCTGAGCGACGTCGACTTCACCAAGATCCAGCCGGTGGAGGTCAACGTGGTCGCGGACGACGACGTGTTCATGGCTGTCCCCGATCCCGTGCCCGCCGTGCCGCCGACGCCCGAAGCACCGCTGCCGCGCGGCACCCCGCAGCCGGCGGGAGCCGCGAAGCCCGATGGTCCGGCCCCTGCCGGCGTCGCGCCCGGGCTCTTCCGCAGCCGCCCGAAGACGGTCGACGACCTGACCAAGATCGACGGCATCGGCAGGGTGATGCGCGACCGCCTGCAGGCGCTCGGCGTCTACCGCTTCGCGCAGATTGCCGAATGGGAGGCGCCCGAGATCGACTGGGTCGCCGCCCGGCTGCGCGGCTACCGCGGCCGGATCGACCTTGACGACTGGGTCGCACAGGCGCGCAACCTGACGGCCGCGCCCGCCGCCCCGCCCGAATACCGCGAGCCGCAAGAGATCGTGCGCCGCGCCCTCACCGGACAGCCGGTGGTGCCCGGGGCACCGATGGCCACGGCGCTCACGGAAGACATGCGCGCCCGGATGCCCGACGCGAGGGTGCAGAGCTTCGAGACCGAAACGGGCTTCACCCTGAGCGGCGCCAAGATCCGCAAGGTCGCGGTGTCGCAGCACCCGATGGGCGGGGGCCGTGCCGAACGCGCGCCCGAAAAGGTCTCGGGCACGGATCTCGGCGTGATCCGGGTCTATCCGAACGGCCCCGCCGGTCAGATCGCCATCCGCCTCGCCGACGGGCGCTGCCTGCTGCTGCCGTTCCTGCAAGGCTACATCGGCCATATCCACATGGAACCCTCGGGCATGGCGGCGCTCTCCTACGTGCCCAGCATCTACTCCCCCCGCGCGGCACAGCTCGGCGGACAGCGCCCCGAGCTCGACACGCTGCGTGCCGCCGCGACGCTGGCGCTGGACGAGCGC
>NZ_JAATOS010000817.1:0-1097 GCF_011806505.1 Salipiger sp. HF18
CTCTGTTTCTCCAGAAGCTCGGCGTCGGGGTGGATCGGGCGGTAGATCTCGACCCGGTCGCCTTCTTTCACCGGCTTGTCGAGCCTGGCGACGATGCCGAAGATCCCGACCTTGTTGGTCTCGAGGTCGAGCTCGGGAAACTGGTCGAGCAGCCCCGAGGCCTCGATTACGTCGCGCACGGTCGCGCCCTCGGCGATGGTGAGACTGCGCCAGATCTGCGCGGTGGGCCTGGCGTAGGCGATGCCGACATTCATGACGTCTCTCCTTCGGGGGCTGGCGTGGGGGCGGGCGGCCTCAGCACGCCCACGGCGGGGAACACCCGGCCCTGCGGCGCGTCCCGCCGCGCGTCCCCGGGGCGGACGCGCTGGTCGGCCAGCGCCTTCAGCGCCAGAAGGACACCCAGCACGATGAATCCGCCGGGCGGCAGGATCAGCAGCAGGAAGCCCTGGTGGTCGGGGATCACGATGATCTCGAGGAAGCCGAAGCTCTCGGCCAGCAGCACCGAGGCATTGGCAAAGAGCGTGCCCGCGCCGAGGATCTCTCGCGCTGCGCCCAGCACCACCAGTGCCGCGGTGAAGCCCAAGCCCATCATCAGCCCGTCGAAGGCCGAGGCCAGCGGCCTGTTGCGCGAGGCGAAGGCCTCGGCAAGTCCGAGGATGGCGCAGTTGGTGACGATGAGCGGGATGAAGAGGCCAGGCACCTGGTGCAGGTCGCGGCTCCAGGCGTGGGGCGGCACGTCGACCAGGAGGGAGGTGCAGGCGATCACCAGCACGAAGGCGGGAATGCGGATCTCGGGCAGGATGGCGCCGCGCAGCAGCGACACCGCCAGCCCCGAAGCCACCAGCACTGCCGTGGTCGCGAGCCCCATGCCGAGCCCTTTGGTGGCGGTCCCGGTCACCGCCAGCAGCGGGCAGTGCGCCAGCATCTGGCCGAAGACCACGTTGTTGTCCCAGAGCCCGTCGCGGGCAATCCTGGCGTAGGTGTCGGACATCAGCCTGCCTCCTGTGCTGTCAGCAGCGCGTCGCGGTTGCGCGCGAAGAACGCGAGCTCGCGGTGGACGGTGTCCACGACCGCGCGCGGGGTGATGGTGGCGCCCG
>NZ_JAATOS010000818.1:0-1096 GCF_011806505.1 Salipiger sp. HF18
GCCGTCCCCGATCAGCACCTGCAGGGTCTTCAGCCGCTCCAGCAGGTCGGGAAGGATGTCGCGGATCGCGGCCTCCTGATCGGAGTCGGGGCGGGCGCGGGTGATCAGCCGCTGCAGATCGTCCGGCAGGGTGGCGAAGGCTGCGAACAGTGTCGCGTCTGTCTGGCCCCGGCAGAGCAGCACGGTGACCTTCTCGACCGTGTCCAGCACCCGTGGGAAATCGAGCTCGCCCTGCGGGTCGGGGATCAGCTTCGGACCCGGCACGCAGGCGTCGTCGCGGCCATCCTGATCGCGGTCCTGGCCGCCCTCGACCGCGTCGGGGATGCCGTCGTTGTCGCTGTCCTCGTCGCGGAAGTTGGGGATGCCGTCGCCGTCCACGTCCTCGTCGAAGCCGCGGCATTCGAGCTCGTCGGGAATGCCGTCGCCATCGCAGTCGCGGCCGTTGCAGGGCGGGTCCTCGCCGTCGACCACCAGAAAGCTCATGGTGGCAAAGCGCCGGAACGGCTCGACCCGGACCGCCGCGCGTTCGGGGCCCGAGAAGATCGGCTCGCCGGGCATCACCCGGGTGCCCGCCGGGGCGTCGCCGGTGACCGTCAGCTCGTAGAGGCCGTTGAGAAAGAGCCCCGACAGATCTGCCTGGAAGACGCCGCCGACCCCGGGGGCGAAGGACACGATCGAGGTGGCGCCGTCCGGCCCCTTGAGCAGCCCGCCGATCTGCACGTCCTCGCGGTCGAGATCGACGTAGTAGCTGATGTCGGCGCTGGCAGTGCCGCGCGTGCCCACCGGCAGGATGCGCGGCCGCACGTCGGTGAAGAGCGCGGGGCGCGGATTCTCGATGAAGGCCAGCGCCGTGGCGAACTGCCCGCCGGGCCGCGCCGGGAAGGCCGAGAGCGTCCAGTCGCCGGGCTCGGGCGCCACCACCTCGATGTAGATGTAGTGGCTGTCCACCGTGAGCTCGGGCGAGCCGGGGCCGAAGGTGGTGCCGTCGGGGGCGGTGAGGCGGATGTTGACGCCCCATTCGCGCATCCGCACGTTGCGGCCCGAAACGAAGGCGGTGAGCGCCTTGGCGCCCTTCTCGACCGGGATGCGGAACGAG
>NZ_JAATOS010000819.1:0-1092 GCF_011806505.1 Salipiger sp. HF18
CTTGATCCAGGCGGTGCGCTGGGTGCTGCGGCAGGCCCATGTCATCGACCCCACGGCGCCGGTCATCGTGAACCTGTCGCTGGGGATGCTGGCAGGTCCCAAAGACGGCACCCGCTTCGCCGACTACCAGATCACCCGCGAGGCCGAGGCCTGGGAGCGCGTGAAGAACCAGCCGGTGCGCATCGTCTGGTCCTTCGGCAACGACTACCGCAAGCGGCTGGTGGCGCGGCTCGACTACGAGCGCCGGGGCAAGCAGAGCATCGACTGGATCGTGCAGACCGGCGACCAGACCGAGACCTACATGGAGGTGCGCCCGATCCCGGGCCAGAGCCTAAAGGACGTGTCGCTGTCGCTCGAGACGCCCGCCGGGCCCGCCTCGGGCTTCGGGCCGGTGCCGCCGGGCTGCTCGCGCGATCTCAAGCTCGATGGCAAGACCGTCGGGCGGATCTACCATGTGCCCGAGCGCCATCTCGACCCCGAGACGGTGCAGCGGCCCTATTACCTGCTGGCGCTCTCGCCCACCGCCTCGGCCTTCAACGAGCCGCTGGCGCCTGCGGGCACCTGGAAGCTGGTGTGCCGCTACAAGGGCAAGGGACCGCTCAGCCTGATCCTGCAGATCCAGCGCGACGACAGCCTCATCGGCTACCGTCCGAAGGCACGGCAGAGCTACTTCGACAACGACAAGGCCTATGGCTGGAGCGCGGAAAACCTCGACCACCGCAAGCTCCTGCCCGATTGCGTGATCCGGCACGAGGGCACGTTCAACGCGCTGGCGTCGTCCACGGCGCGGCAGGTGTTCCACACCGGCGCCGCACAGTTGGCGCGCGAGATGGGGCTGATCGTGCCCTCGGTCTACACCGGCGAGGGCGCGGAGTGGGCGGTCCCCGGCCCCACCGCCGCAACCATTGCCGACCGCTCGCGCATCCATCCCGGCGTCAAGGGTGCGGGCACCTTCAGCAGCAGCACCCGCTTCCGCAACGGCACCAGCGCCGCGGCGGGACGGCTGACCCGGGCGCTGGGGCTCTCGGCGGCGCGGCTCGAGGCCAACGCCACCACGCCCAAGAGCTATGATTTCGACCCGGACAAGCTGAC
>NZ_JAATOS010000820.1:0-1088 GCF_011806505.1 Salipiger sp. HF18
TCATGACGTGGTTCGGCTGCAGCCATAACGTCAAGCTGCGGACCCACCTCGCCTTCGCCGAGCTGCGCAACGCCCTGCCGCGCGCCGGACAGATGGGCTGCCTGATCCTCGACGCCGCGCTCTGGTTCGGCTTCTGCTGGGTTGTCGTGGTGACCTCGACCCGGGTGGCGGTGAACTCGGCCTCGAACTTCCAGATCATGCTGGGCACCGACAACGTCATGCAGTGGTGGTTCCTCGTCTCGGTACCGCTCGCGTTCACGCTGCTGGCCGCACGCGCGCTCGAGAACCTGCTCGAGGACTTCCACGCCTACCGCTCCGAGGCGACGCTCATCGAGCCCGCCGTGATCGGAGGCGAATGACATGAGCGACGGAACCCTCATCACCCTCATCTCGCTGGGCGTGACCATGCTCTTCATGTTCGGCGTCCCCGTCTTCCTCGTGATCGGCTACTGGGTCATCGGCATGTCCTTCGTGCTGGAGCTTCCGCTCGACAACATCGGGGCGGCGCTGGCGGACGTGTTCACAGACGGCTTCGCGCTGCTCGCCATGCCGCTCTTCATCCTGACCGGCGACCTGATCAACCGCTCCGGCATCGCAAGGCGCCTGTCGGACTTCGCCTATTCCTGCCTTGGCTGGATCCGCGGCGGGCTCGGCATGGCCTCGCTCGGGGCCTGCGGGCTCTTCGCGGCGATCTCGGGCTCGAACTCGGCCACCACCGCCACCATCGGCTCGATGCTGCACCCCGAGATGGTCAAGGGCGGCTACGACGCGCGCTTCTCGGCGGCGACGGCCGCGGCGGGCGGCACCGTGGGCATCATCATCCCGCCGTCGATCATCTTCATCGTCTACGGCTTCATGATGAACCTGCCGATCTCCGACCTGTTCATGGCGGGCATCATCCCCGGCATTCTCATGGTGCTCGCGATGATGCTGGTCTGCTTACTGATCTGCTGGCGCCACGGCTGGGGCTACCTCATCGCCCTGTCGCTCAGCCGCGTGGTCAAGACCGGCATCGGCGCCTGGCTCGGCTTCTTCGCCATCGGGCTGGTGCTCTGGGGCATCTACACCGGCAAGTTCTCTCCCACAGA
>NZ_JAATOS010000821.1:0-1079 GCF_011806505.1 Salipiger sp. HF18
AATTGCAAGCCACGCTTGGCAGGATTCAAATATAATCGACAGGGAGGAGTCGCAGATGAAACTTGGATGCCCCGCAGAGGTCAAAGCGCAGGAATACCGCGTCGGCCTGACCCCCAACGCCGCCCGTGAAGCGGTCGCGAGCGGACACACCGTCCTGATCCAGCAGGGCGCCGGTCTCGGCGCCGGCTTCGAGGACGCGGACTACGTCGCGGCGGGCGCCCGCATCGTCGGCAGCGCCCCCGAGGTCTTTGCCGAGGCCGACATGATCGTGAAGGTGAAGGAGCCGCAGCCGGCCGAGCGGGCGATGCTGCGCGAGGGCCAGATCCTCTTCACCTATCTCCACCTCGCGCCCGATCCCGAGCAGACCGAGGACCTGCTCGCCTCCGGGGCCACCTGCATCGCCTACGAGACGGTGACCGATGACCGTGGCGGGCTGCCGCTTCTGGCGCCGATGTCCGAGGTTGCGGGACGCCTCGCGCCGCAGATGGGGGCGTGGACGCTGCAGAAGGCGAACGGCGGGCGCGGCGTGCTTCTGGGCGGTGTGCCCGGCGTCGGCCCGGCCCGGGTCGTGGTGATCGGCGGAGGCACTGTCGGCACCCACGCGGCGCGGGTCGCCGCTGGCATGGGTGCCGAGGTCACCGTGCTCGACCGGTCGCTGCCGCGGCTGCGCTACCTCGACGACGTGTTCGGCGGCACCTTCCGCAACCGCTACTCGACCGAGGGTGCGCTGACCGAGCTGCTGGCCGAGGCGGATATGGTGATCGGCGCGGTGCTGATCCCCGGCGCCGCCGCGCCGAAAGTTGTGAGCCGCGCGATGCTCGGCGGTATGAAGCATGGCGCGGTGCTGGTGGACGTGGCCATCGTTCAGGGCGGCTGCTTCGAGACCTCGCGGGCGACCACCCATGACGACCCGATCTACGAGGTCGACGGCATCCAGCACTACTGCGTCGCGAACATGCCCGGCGCCGTGCCGCGCACCTCGACCATCGCGCTCGGCAACGCCACGCTGCCCTTCGTCATCGCGCTCGCCAATAAGGGCTGGCGCGCCGCCTGCGCCGAGGACCGCCACCTGCTGGCCG
>NZ_JAATOS010000082.1:0-13525 GCF_011806505.1 Salipiger sp. HF18
ACCCATTTCGGCTTGGCCGGACAGGGTGACTTCTGCCGAGGCGATGCCTGCGGTTGCAACCAGCGCGGTGGTAGCAAACAGAATCTTTTTCATTGTTTCCCTCATGTGTTCGTAAGGCGCGTACCAATCCGGGTAGCCCGGCCTTGATGGAGGTTCTATGCGCTTTCAGAGCTCGTCATTGCAACTGGTCGCTGAGCCCCTGGCCGAACAAGGCGGGCAGAGTTGCCCAATTGCCACAACGCTTCCCGGGGGGCCATGCCTGTATCCGCCAAGGGCTTAGGGGGCATTCGGGATTGACGTCTTGTCGCGCGCCGACGTGACCGGTATGGAGTGTCAGACAAGACCGACGGGCAGGAGCTTGAGCTGATGAACAAGGTGCAAATGGCGACCGGAGTCGTGCTGACCGGCGGTGCGCTGATGCTGTCCGGATGTGCAAGCTGGTTCGACCGTCAGGGCGCTGACACGCGCAACGTGCCTCCCGGCAACGCCGCGACCTCGCAGGCGATCATCGAGCAGGAGATCTACGGAGCCGAGGGCAAACCGGATTCGACAATCTGGGATATCTTCGGCAACCGTCCCGATCCCTCCGAGATCGGTGCGGTGAACAAGTACATCTGGAATGCCTCGCTCGAGGTGCTGGATTTCCTGCCGGTGGATTCAGTGGATCCTTTCACCGGGGTCATCACCACCGGCTACGGCACGCCGCCGGGTGGCGGCCGTGCCTACCGCGCGACGATCCTCGTGACCGACCCGGCGCTCGACGCCCGCTCGCTGAACCTCGCGCTGATGACCAGCTCCGGCCCGGTCGACGCGACCACGGTGCGCGCCATCGAGGATGCGATCCTCACCCGCGCCCGCCAGCTGCGCGCGCGCGATTCCAAGCTGTAAGGCCCGGACGCTGCCGGGCCTCCGTGGCCCGGGTCAGTCCTTTTTGCCGACATTCTCCCGGAAGGCCGTCTCGAAGGCGGCCTTTTTCGCGTCGTCCGCCGGTGCCTGGTGCTCGGCCTTCCACGCGTCGTAGGGCATGCCGTAGTAGATCTCGCGCGCCTCGTCCTTGCCGATCTCGACGCCGCGCTCGGCGGCGGCTTCCTGGAACCATCGGGCCAGGCAGTTGCGGCAGAAGCCGGCGAGATTCATCAGGTCGATGTTCTGCACGTCCCTGCGGTCTTCCATCAGGTGCTGGCGCAGCCGGCGGAAGGCGGCTGCCTCAATCTCGATACGGGTCTGGTCGTCCATGGTATCCTCCGTCATTCCGGCACCTCGTCCAGCGCCGCCTCGAGCAGCGGCGCGAGCCGGGCACCCCAGTGCATCTGGGCCTGTTCGCTCTCGATCAGGTCGTTGCGCAGTTCGATCAGCGTGTTCACCCGCCCGTGCTTCAGGGCGTGGCGGTCGATCGAGTCGCCGGGCAGGTGCCCGGGGTAGGGCTCGTTGCGGCCCACGGTCAGGTCGGGCTCGGCCTCGAGCCTGGCGATCAGCGGGTCCGAGAGCCGCGCGTCCCAGGCGTGCAGGATGCCCACGTGCCACGGCCGGGTCGGGCGCCCGCGCAGCTGGCGGGTAAAGGAGTGCACGGCGACGATGGCCACGTCCTCCCCGCGTGAGGCGGCGAGCGTCTCGAGCGCGCGGTGGTAGGGGCGGTGATACGCGTCGAGCCTGCGGCCGCGTTCCTCGGCGCAGGCGTGGCGGTTTCCGGGGATCACCGAGCCGTCGTAGAGGCGCATCAGCAGCGTCGGGTCGTCCTCGCCGCGGTTGGGATCGATCACCAGCCGCGAGAAGTCCGCCCAGATCAGCGGCGAGTCGAGCGACGCCGCCAGAGCGCGCGCCAGACCGAGAGCGCCTACATCATAGGCAATGTGCCTGCGCATGTCCTCGGCAGGCAGGCCAAGGGTTCCCCCGAGATCGGGCGGCACGGTATTGCTCGCATGATCGCAGGTGACAAGGAAACGGCCGCCGCGGTCGGCGCCCTCGATGTGATATGGCGTGTAGGTCATGATTTTGTGTTGTTCCGTCACGCACACTTAGAGCAGTTGCGTGGCGAATGGAATTGGGCAATACCGTCAACCGGGCGTTAGCGGTAACTGATTGAAGATCATGTCAGGCGCGGCCGGCGCCAGGACGAAGCCGGAGCAGGGAGACGGACAATGAGACGTTTGCGCAAAGTCAAGATCGTGGCCACGCTGGGACCCTCCAGCAACACCTACGAGATGATCCGCACGCTGCACGAGGCGGGCGCCGATGTCTTCCGTCTCAACATGAGCCACGGCAGCCACGAGGACATCACCAAGCTGCACCGCGCGATCCGGCAGGTCGAGAAGGACCTCGACAGCCCCATCGCCATCCTCGCCGACCTGCAGGGGCCGAAGCTCCGCGTCGGCGAGTTCGAGAACGGCGAGGAAGAGCTGGAATGGGGCGAGACCTTCCGCCTCGATCTCGACAAGGCGCCGGGCACCAAGCGGCGGGTCTGCCTGCCGCACCCCGAGATCTTCCAGGCCATCGGCGTGGGCGCGCATCTTCTGGTGAACGACGGCAAGATCCGTCTCCGGGTCGAGGAATGCGGCAAGGATTTCGCCAACTGCGTCATCGAGGCGGGCGGGACGATCTCGAACCGCAAGGGCGTGAACGTGCCCGACGTCGTGCTGCCGCTGGCGGCGCTGTCCGAGAAGGACCGCAAGGATCTCGAGTTCGCCGCCGCGCTCGGCGTCGACTGGCTGGCGCTGAGCTTCGTGCAGCGCCCCGAGGACGTGATCGAGGCCCGCAAGCTGGCCGACGGCCGCGCCGCGATCCTGTCGAAGATCGAGAAGCCCGCCGCGGTGAAGTCCTTCGAGAAGATCCTTGAGGTCTCCGACGGCGTCATGGTCGCCCGCGGTGACCTCGGCGTCGAGCTGCCGGTGCAGAACGTCCCGCCGATCCAGAAGCGCCTGATCCGCATGTGCCGCAAGGCCGGCAAGCCGGTGATCGTCGCCACCCAGATGCTCGAGTCGATGATCGAGAGCCCGATGCCCACCCGGGCCGAAGTCTCGGACGTGGCGACCGCCATCTACGAGGGCGCCGACGCGGTGATGCTCTCGGCGGAATCCGCAGCCGGTCAGTACCCGGTCGAGGCGGTCACCACGATGAACAACGTGGCCGTGGGCGTCGAGAAGGACCCGACCTACACCGAGGTCATCGAGGCCAGCCGCAACATCGACCGTGCAAGCGTCGCCGACGGCATCGTTGCCGCCGCGCGCGAGATTGCCGAGACCGCGAACATCAAGGTGATCTGCTGCTTTACCTCCTCGGGTACCACGGTGGCCAAGGTCGCGCGCGAGCGTCCGCGGGTTCCGATCATCGCCATGACCTCGCTGCGCGGCACCGCGCGCCGCCTGTCGCTGACCTGGGGCGTGAACTGCGTGATGACCGGCGAGCTCGAGCGCTTCAAGCAGGCGGTGGTCAACGCCGCCCGCGCCGCGCGGGCGCAGGGTTATGCCGGCTCCGAGGACCAGATCGTGGTGACCGCGGGCGTGCCCTTCAACATGCCCGGCACCACCAACATCCTGCGCGTCGCGCCCTGCGACGAGCGCCTGATCTACTCCACCGACCCGGAGTGATCCCCGATCCTGCGGCCCCCCGTTCCTGCGGGGGCTCGCAGCGCCCCGAGGGCGCGTGCTGGCGGCGCCGTCCCTTCGCGTTTGACGGGCCGCCTGTGTTCCTACTTTACCCTCACACGACAGTGATGCCGGGAAAGTCACGGTCGCTCACGCCCGCGTGATCGGCCGGAACGTCGCGTGCGTCCCGCCCATTGGATCAGAGTCGCCACTTTATCCAAGGGCTCTTCCAGATGCTTCTCAGAACTGCAGCCATCGCCGGGATGTTCATCCCCGCGCTAGCCAACGCGCAGCCCCCCCAGCGCACGCTTCTCACCGGGGCCGAAGTGATCACCATGGAGGGCGGCTGGACCAACCCCCTGAGGCTCGAGATCCTCATCGAGGGGGACCGCATCGCCGCCATCGCGCCCGAGCTCAAGGCAGAGGGTGCCGAGGTTATCGACCTCAGCGGCCTGCTCATCACCCCGGGGCTGGTGGATGGGCACTCGCACATGTGGAGCGCCATCGCCCGCGGACTCGGCGACGGCAGCGCCGAAACCATGGACGCGCTGGCGGAGGTCTGGACGCCCGAAGCCTCGGCCCTTTCGGTCGAGCTGGCCGCGGCGCTCGCGGTCAACTCGGGCATCACCTGGGTCAACAACTGGGCCGACAACGTGGTCTCGCCCGAGCACGCCGATGCCGAGGTCGGGGCGATGCGCGACTCGGGCCTTGGCGGGCGGTTCAACTACGGATACCCGCACGCCGGCTCTCATGACAAGCCGATGGACCTCGACGACCTGCGCGACACGGTCTCGACCTGGGAGCACGGCCCCGTCGGCCTTGGCGTGGCTTTGCGCGGGCCCGACAGCTCGACGCCCGAGGTGCTGCAGGAAGAGATCTCCAAGGCGCGCGGGTACGGCCTGCCGGTCTCCTTCCACATGGGAGGCTCGCAGGGCGCGGCGGAGCTGCACAACGTTCAGGCGATGTCCGAGCAGGGGATGCTGGGCGCGGACGTGCAGGTGGTGCACATGACCTCGGCCCCGGCGGAGGACCTCGCGCGGCTGGCCGAGGCCGGCAGCCCGCTCATTGTCGCGCCGACGACCGAGGCTGCGATGGACTTCGGTGCGCCGGACATCGGCGCCATGCGCGAGGCCGGGCTCAACATGGGCGTGGGGGGCGGCACCACCGGGCCCGAGGGCGCGGCCGACATGTTCACCGTCATGCGCCTTGTCGCCGAGGCGGCGGACGAGACCATGGGCGAAGAGGCGATCAACGGCGCCACGGTGTTCGACTGGGCGACCCGCGCGGGCGCGCTGGCCGTTCAGGCGCCCGATGGTGTGGGCACGCTGGTCAAGGGCGGGCCTGCGGACCTCATCGCGATCTCGACCGAGGGGCTGGACGAAACCGGCAAGCTCCCCCCGGACATCGAGCTCACCCGCAAGGCCGGGCCGGACAACGTGCGCTTCGTGATGATCGGCGGAGAGATCCTCAAGGCCGATGGTGAGCTCACCAAGGTCGACCTGGAGGCCTTGACGAACGAGGCCGCAGAGATGATGAGCGAGCTGCAGGAGAAGCTGGGCGGCTGATCCCGCTACGGTTGTCGGGCAGGGCGCCCGCGCCCCGGAAACCCCCTTGCATCGGAAGGCGCCGCGGCCTATAGGGGCGCCTCCTACCGCGTGGCCGGCTCACTGTGGCATGCCGAGTCGCGCGTTCACCGCAAGACGTCAAGGAGACGGAAATGCCCAAGATGAAGACGAAGTCGAGCGCCAAGAAGCGCTTCAAGGTGACTGCGACCGGCAAGGTCATCGCGGGTCAGGCTGGCAAGCGCCACGGCATGATCAAGCGCACCACGAAGTTCATCCGCGACGCTCGCGGCACCACCACGCTGTCGGCCCCCGACGCGAAAATCGTCAAGGGCTACATGCCCTACGACCGCTGATAGGAGGCTAGACACATGGCACGAGTCAAAGGTGGTACCGTCACCCACGCCCGTCACAAGAAGGTTCTGGATCAGGCGAAAGGCTACTACGGCCGTCGCAAGAACACCTTCAAGGTTGCAGCCCAGGCCGTCGACAAGGCGAACCAGTACGCGACCCGCGACCGCAAGAACCGGAAGCGCAACTTCCGCGCCCTGTGGATCCAGCGGATCAACGCTGCTGTGCGCGCGCACGACGAAGCGCTGACCTACTCGAAGTTCATCAACGGCCTGACCAAGGCCGGGATCGAAGTGGACCGCAAGGTTCTCGCCGATCTGGCCGTGCACGAGCCCGAAGCATTCGGTGCCATCGTCGAGCAGGCCAAGGGCGCGCTGGCCGCGTAAGCGCCGCACCCCATGCAGAACTTGAAACCGCGTCCGGGCTGTCCCGGGCGCGGTTTTTTCTTGTCCGGGTGCCTGCGCCGCGGCCTCAGGCCGGATGCTCGGCGCTGATGGGGTGGCGCGTGCCCCAGATGCGCGGGGCGTCCTCGGACAGGCGCCGCCGCTCAAGGTGCGAAAGCTGCCGCCGGGCCTCGGCGGTGTCACCACCGCAGGCCCGCAGCGCCTTGCTCCAGACCCGCAGCGCGGAACCCGCCGACCAGGGCAGGGCGGCCTCGGCCAGCCAGAGCCGCAGCTCGGGCGGCAGCCGGTCATAAGCTGCCATCGGGTCGCCCGTGCGCCTGCGGCGGCGGAGCGAGCTGCGGGCATTGCTCCGCTCCGGGCCTGACCTCTCCATGCTCATGCTGCCTGCGGCGCGCGGCGCCAGGCGGGAAAGGGGTCGGGCAGGTCCTGCCATTGCTGCGGCTCGAAGCGCTCGGCGTCGCCCACCAGCGCCGCGTCCAGCGCGGCGGTGATCGCCGCCCGGTCCATCCCCGCACCGATGAAGACCAGCTCCTGCCGGCGGTCGCCGAAGGGCTCCAGCCAGTGCTGCCGCAGGTAGTCGAGCGCCTGCGGGTGGTCGGGCCAGCGCTCGGACGGGACGGTCGCCCACCACATGCCCATGGGACGGATGCTGCTCAGCGCACCGGCCAGCGAGAACTCGGCCAGCCAGTCCGGGCGGGTCGCCACCCAGAAGTGCCCCTTGG
Organism: Salipiger sp. HF18; assembly: GCF_011806505.1. Taxonomy (NCBI): domain Bacteria; kingdom Pseudomonadati; phylum Pseudomonadota; class Alphaproteobacteria; order Rhodobacterales; family Roseobacteraceae; genus Salipiger; species Salipiger sp. HF18. The sequence continues at coordinate 6,621 of NZ_JAATOS010000082.1, forward strand.
CCCGGATCACGCCCGGCAGCGGCCCGTTCAGCACGTCGTGCACGCGCTGCGGATGGAACGGCCGCCGCGCCCGGTAGACAAAGGAGGTGACGCCGTATTCCTCGGTCTCGGGCACGTGGTCCTCGAACCCGTAGAGCTCCTTGGCCCACATCGGGTGCAGGTGCGCCTTCTCGAAATCGAAGAGCCCCGTGTCGAAGATACGCTCCTGCGGGACATGGCCGTAGTCGGTCTCGAGGATCACCGCGTCCGGGTTCAGCGCGGTGACGATGAGCCGTGCCGCGTCGCGCCTGTCCGCGCCCGCGTCGGTGACCTTGTTCAGCACCACCACGTCGGCGAACTCGATCTGGTCCACCAGCAGGTCCACCAGCGTGCGGTCGTCGCCCTCGCCGAGGCTCTCGCCCCGGTCGCGGATGAAATCGTGACTCGCGTAATCCTTCAGCAGGTTCACGGTGTCGACCACGGTCACCATGGTGTCGAGCCGCGCCACGTCCGCGAGGCTCTGGCCGCGCTCGTCGCGGAAATCGAAGGTGGCGGCGACGGGCAGGGGCTCGGCGATGCCGGTGCTCTCGATCAGCAGGTAGTCGAAGCGCCGCTCCTCGGCGAGGCGCCGCACCTCCTGCAGAAGGTCGTCGCGCAGGGTGCAGCAGATGCAGCCGTTCGACATCTCGACAAGCTTCTCCTCGGTATGGCTGAGATCGGCGCCGCCGTCGCGGACGAGGTCGGCGTCGATGTTCACCTCGGACATGTCGTTGACGATCACCGCGACCCGCCGTCCGTCTCGGTTGTTCAGCACGTCATTGAGAAGCGTGGTCTTTCCGGCACCGAGAAAGCCCGACAGGACGGTGACGGGCAGGCGCGAATCCGTGGCTGGCATGGGGGGACTCCGTGAATGAGGGTGTGTAATGTTATAACGTAACTAATCATGCGACCGACGAGCGCGCAAGCTGGTTTCGACCGGCCCGCCGGGCGGTAAGCGGCGGAGCTGCGTTGCGGGAAGGGCGCTGGCGACCCGTGAAGGACTCGAACCCTCAACCTGCCGATTAGAAGTCGGCTGCTCTATCCAGTTGAGCTAACGGGCCATGCGCGCTGGTGTTCTAGCCGCTTGCCGTGTCGCGCGCAATCGCCCGCTGGGGTGTCGGTGCTTGCGTCCGGACGCCTGCGCCGATAGGTGGATGCGGCAAAGACAGATCCGAGGGTGCCAAGATGGATTCCTTGCGCGACAAGTATATCGACCTGATCGCCGCCGCCTCCGACGAGGCGACACTCGAAGAGCTGCGCGTGCAGGCCGTTGGCAAGAAGGGCGAGATCAGCCTCGAGATGCGGAGTCTCGGCAAGATGAGCCCGGAAGAGCGCCAGATCATGGGGCCGAAGCTCAACGCGCTGAAGGACGAGATCAACAGCGCGCTCGCCGCCAAGAAGGTGGCGCTGGCCGATGCGGCGCTGAACGACCGTCTCGCCGCCGAGTGGCTCGACGTGACGCTGCCCGGCCGTGGCCGCCGTCAGGGCTCGATCCATCCGGTGAGCCAGGTCTGGGAAGAATGCACCGCGATCTTCGCCGACATGGGCTTTGCCGTGGCGGAGGGCCCGCAGATCGAGCAGGACTGGTACAACTTCGACGCGCTGAACATCCCCGGCCACCACCCCGCGCGGGCCGAGATGGACACCTTCTACATGCACCGCGCCGAGGACGACGAGCGTCCGCCGCACGTGCTGCGCACCCACACCTCGCCGGTGCAGATCCGCTCGATGGAACAGCATGGCGCGCCGCTGCGCATCATCTGCCCGGGCCGCGTCTATCGCGCCGACTACGACCAGACCCACACGCCGATGTTTCACCAAGTCGAGGGCCTCGCCATCGACAAGAACATCTCGATGGCCAACCTCAAGTGGGTGCTGGAAGAGTTCTTCTCGGCCTATTTCGGCACGCAGGTGAAGACCCGCTTCCGCGCCTCGCACTTCCCGTTCACCGAGCCCTCGGCCGAGGTGGACATCCAGTGCCAGTGGAAGGACGGCTCGGTCACCGTGGGCGAGGGCGACGACTGGCTCGAGGTGCTGGGCTCGGGCATGGTGCACCCCAAGGTGCTCGAGGCCGGCGGCATCGACCCGAGCCAGTGGCAGGGCTTCGCCTTCGGCATGGGCATCGACCGCATCGCGATGCTGAAGTACGGCATCCCCGACCTGCGCGCCTTCTTCGACAGCGACCTGCGCTGGCTGCGCAACTACGGCTTCGCGGCGCTGGACGTGCCGACCATCCGGGGCGGTCTGTCGCGCTAGGATCCGGCGGCGGCGTTTGTGCGTTCAGCCCCATGGGATCGGCAGCGCGCGGGTGGTCCTTTGCAGGCATCCGGTGCAAGTTGTCGATCCGCATGACCAAGCAGACGAAGGAGCCGCCCGCGACATGAAACTCTTCAACCATGCCAACCGCGAGCGCACACCTGAGACGCGCCGCGTCTATGCCCGGTTCGAACTGGTCTACACCCTCGTGGACTTTTCCGCCGCGCTTTGTTTCACTGTGGGCTCGGTGATGTTCTTTTCCCCGGCTTGGGAAATCCCGGGGGTCTGGTTCTTCACCGTGGGCTCGCTGTTCTTCATGGCCAAGCCGACGCTCCGCCTCGTTCGCGAGGTGAAGCTCTACCGCATGGGCAAGCTCGAGCGCCTGGCAAACCGCGCCGAGGACGAGTAGCCGGTCACAGCCCCAGCGCGGTCCGGCTGTCCAGCAGCGTATCCCCGGGGGATCTGGACGCATCGATGCGGAGCCAGTGTTCCGGCACGCGGGCGTGCAGCGCCTGCCTTGCGACAACCTCCTGTGTGGCGTCCGAAGCGTCGTGGCGACGGCCCGCGACGCGGTCTTGCAGCGTGCCGGTGTCCGCCTCGAGCCAGAGCGCCGAGAACGGGACCCCGGCGCGCTGCGCCAGCGCCTCGGCATCGGCCCGTTCGGACGGGGCGAGCCAGGTGGCATCCAGCAACACGCTGCGCCCGGCGCCCAGCAGCGTTTCGGCGCGGCCCAGCAGGCGGTCATAGACCGCGCGGGTGGCGGCGGGGGTGTAGGCCCCGGGCGGCAGGTGTTCGAGCGGCGCGGCCCCGGCGAGGCGCTTGCGTTCGAGGTCGCTGCGCAGGTGCACGGCCCCGGGCGTGGGCGCGAGCAGCGGCGCGAGGTCGCGCGCCAGCGTGGTCTTGCCGGTGCCCGAGAGCCCGCCGATCGCCAGCAACCGCGGCGGGAGAGGGGCGAAGCCTGCCAGCGCGTCGTCGAGGAACTCCCGCGCCCGGGCCGCGTGTTCTGCCGCCCCGCCCGCGGCGCGCCCGGTCTGGACCTCGACCATGGCACGGATCGCGGCGCGGATGCCCATGAAGAAGGGCAGGGCGGCAAGGCCCGCATCCTCGGCCCCTCCGGCGGCGAAGAGCCACGCGTCGAGGGTGAGGCAGGCGGCGCGGTCGAGATGCCGGTGCCGCAGGTCCATCACGAGGAAGGCGAGGTCGTAGAGCACGTCGCAGGTGCCGAGCGTCTCGTCGAACTCCAGCGCGTCGAAGAGCACCGGCCGCCCACCGATGCGCACGATGTTGTTGAGGTAGAGATCGCCATGGGCGCGGCGCAGGTGGCCGTCCCCCGCACGGTCGCGCAGCAGCGGGGACAGCTGCCCGAGCAGGGGCCGGGCGGTGGCTTGGAACCGCGAGACGGGCCCGGGGCCAAGGTCCTCGGTCATGCCGGCGAAGGCGTCCTCGAGCTCGGTCACGATGGCCGCCATCAGCGCCGCTCCATCTGCATCGCGACGGGGCGCACGGGCGTGATAGGCCTGCACCTCGGTGCCGAGCGCCTCTGCCAGTGCGTCGTCGAGATCGCCGCGCTCGGCCACCGCCGAGAGTTCGTCCTCGGTTGGAAAGCGCGCCATGCGCAGCACCCATTCCACCACCTCGCCATCGCCGCCGAGCGCGAGCCCGCCATCCGCCGCGCGCACAAGCGGGACGAGGTCGCGGTAGATCTCGGGCGCGGTGGGGCGGTTCAGCTCGAGCTCGCGGGCGAGCATGTCGTGTCGCAGCGGCAGGGTCGAGAAATCGAGGTAGTCGTACCGCACCGCCCGCTTGATCTTGTAGGCGTCCGGCCCGGCGAGGAAGACGTGGGCGCCGTGGGTCTGCACGTGGCGCACCTCGGCGCCCGCGTGGTTGGCGGGGTCCGAGAGAAAGGCGATGGCCTCTGTCTGATCCTGGCTCATGGGGCACTCCTGCCCGTCGTGAATGCCATGCGGGCGGCCCCCCTTCCATGACCGTAATCAAGGGCGACTCGCCTCGCCTGTGGTACAATTCGGGATCATCGAAGGGAGGAGGCCCCAAAATGAACATGTTCACCCCGACAGGCCGGCTCAAGCCCGATGCGCAACCGGATGAATTCCGGATTCGCTGGGATCTCGAGCCCTACGCGGTGACCGCCGCGATGGACGCGTGGCTCGACCTGGGCAGCGAGATGCAGAGCTTCTACGCCGACCGCGTGCGGCAGGATGTCGAAACCCATCACCGCGCGATGCATTGCAACAACCCGTCCGAGCTGATCGGCATCCAGGCGGCGTTCTGGCAGAAGGCGGTCAAGGATTACCGCGCACATGCGGGCCGCATGGCAGAGCTGACGGCCCGCATCTGGTTCCCCGGCTCCGGTCAGCCGAAGACGTAGCGCCCCGGCGCCGGTTCGAGGGCGGGCAGCGTCTCCGCAAGCGCGGGGCGCGTGCCGGTGGAGCGTCCGTCGAGCCATTTCGTCCATTCCGGCCACCACGATCCCTCGACCGGGTCGTGGTGCGCGAGCCAGTGCTCCGCCTCTTCGGCGTGGCCGGTCACGGCACCGATGCGGTACTGCCGCCGGGGATGGCCGGGCTCTGAGACGATGCCGGCGTTGTGGCCGCCGCTGGTCAGCAGGAAGGTGTTCTCGCCGTCGGCGAAGCGGTTGATCTTCCACACCGATTTCCACGGCGCAACGTGGTCCTTCTCGGTGCCCACGGCAAAGACCGGGATTTCGATATCCTCGAGAGACACGGTGCTGCCGCCGACCTTGTAGCGGCCAAGCGCCAGCAGGTTGTCGAGGAAGAGGTCGCGCAGGTAGTCGGAGTGCATCCGCGCCGGCATGCGCGTCGCGTCGGCGTTCCACGCCATCAGGTCGTTCATGCCGCCGCGCTCGCCCAGCAGATAGTCGTGGATGGTGCGCGACCAGATCAGGTCGTTCGAACGCAGCATCTGGAAGGCCCCGGCCATCTGGTTGGAGCCGAGATAGCCCTGCTCGGCCATGATGTCCTCGAGGAAGGCGACCTGGCTGTCGTCGATGAAGAGCGTGATCTCTCCGGCTTCGGTGAAATCCACCTGCGCCGCGAGCAGCGTCATGCTCGCCAGCCGGTCGTCGCCGTCCCGCGCCATGCTGGCCGCGGCAATGGAGAGCAGCGTGCCGCCAAGGCAGTAGCCCGCCGCGTGCACCTTCTGGTCCGGCACCGCGCGGCGGATGACGTCGAGCGCCTCGAGCACGCCCAGCCGGACGTAATCCTCCATCGACAGGTCCGCCTCGTCGGCGCCCGGGTTCAGCCACGAAACCATGTAGACCTCGAACCCCTGCTCCACGAGGTAGCGCACCATGGAGTTATGGGCCGAAAGGTCGAGGATGTAGTATTTCATGATCCACGCCGGCACGATCAGCAGCGGCTCGGCCTTCACCGTCTCGGTCACCGGGCGATAGCGGATCAGCTCCATCAGGCGGTTGCGGTGGATCACCTCGCCGGGCGTCACGGCGAGGTTGCGCCCGACCTCGTAGCTGCCGGTGTCCGGCGGGGCGTCCTCGGCGTAGCGGGCGAAATCCTCGAGCAGGTTGTGGAGGCCGCGCACGAGGTTGGCGCCGCGTTCTGCCTTGGTCCGCTCAAGCACCACCGGGTTGGTCAGTGCGAAGTTCGACGGCGCCATCATGTCGAGCGTCTGGCGCGCCGCGAAATTGGTCATTTGCTCGTGGCGCGGGGCGACTCCGGGCACGCCGGTGGTCGCGGCGTTCCACCAGTCCTCGGTCAGCAGGAAGAGCTGGGCGTAAAGGTTGAACGGGTACTGCCGCCAGTCCGGGCTGCGGAAGCGGCGGTCGGCGGCCATCTCGGCGCAGCCCTGGCCCTCGGGCGCGAGGGCGCAGCTTGCGCCGGCCTGCAGCGCGCGGGCGGCGTTGGCGACGGCCTTCTCGTGCAGTTCGGCCTGTTTTGCAGGGGATCCGGCGAGGTGGACGGCCCAGTCGTACCACGCGGTTGCGAGGGCCATGGGCGACAGGCCCCCGGTCAGGCTGCCGAGGGTGGCGTGGAAGGCGCGGTCGATGGTGTCGTGCCTGTGGGGCTCGACAGTTGCGACAGTTGCGACCGGGGCCTGGGTGTCTTCGGGGGTGGGGTTTCCGGCGTGTCTCATGGCTCCTCCATTCGCGCCCCGGGTCTGACACGTTTCCCGGGGGATCACTTTGACCGAACGCAAGCCGCGCGGGTGACGTGGCGTCCTGTGCGATCGATAGCACGCCCGGATGACGGTCTCGAGTCCGCAAGAAATCGCCCCGGTTGAATTCAATCAAACGATTGATTAAAGAAAGGCATGACCCAGAAAGCCCTCCCGCCCGAATCGGGCAATTCCGCCGAGACCACCCGCGCCAATCTCATCGACGCGGGGTTCGAGCTTTTCGGGGCCGAGGGTTATGCCGCGACCAGCACCCGGCGGCTGGCCGAGCGGGCAGGCACCAATGTCGCCTCCATCGCCTATCACTTCGGCGGCAAGGCCGGGCTGCACGAGGCCTGCGCCCGCGCCGCGGCCGAGCGCATCGCGCAGGCGGTAGGTGTGCCGCGCGACCACGAGGGGCTGAGCCCCGAGGCTGCCGTCGCGTGCCTCGAACGGACATTGAGGGGGCTGGTGGGGATGCTGGT
>NZ_JAATOS010000822.1:0-1074 GCF_011806505.1 Salipiger sp. HF18
GCCGCCTCGCGCACCACCTCGAGCGCCGCCAGATGGGCGTCGCGGTTGGCGCGGAAGCCCTCCGAGGACGGGATTGCTGTGGATGCCAGTTTCATGAAACCTCCCCGGCCGCCTCGGCCGTCCGTTCCGCGGCCGCGATGGCCTTAAGTTCCTTGCGGATCACCTTGCCGGTGACCGTCATCGGCAGCGCGTCGAGAAACGCGATTTCCCTTGGATAGGAATAGGTTGCCAGCCGCTCCTTGACCCAGGCCTGAAGCTCGGACGCGCGGACCTCGACGTCCGGGCGGAGCACGACGTAGGCCTTTACCAGCTCGGTGCGCAGCGGACAGGGCTTGCCCACAACGCCCACCGTGGCCACCGCCGGGTGGGTCATCAGGCAGTCCTCGATCTCGGTCGGGCCGATGCGGTAGCCGGCGCTGGTGATGACGTCGTCCTCGCGCCCGACGAAGCGCAGGTAGCCGTCCTCCCAGGTGCCCCGGTCGCCGGTCACCAGCCAGTCGCCCCGGAACTTGTCGGCGGTTTCCTGCGGTTTCTGCCAGTATTCCAACAGCATCGAACCCGCGCCCCGCCGGATCGCCACGTCGCCCTCGCCGTCGGTCTCGTTGCCGTCCTCGTCAATCACCGCGATGTGGAAGCCCGGGGCGGGCTTGCCGATGCAGCCCGGACGGGCCGGGAACAGCGCGCCGCAGGACGAGGCCACCATGTTGCATTCGGTCTGGCCGTAGAACTCGTTGATCTCGACGCCGAAGGCCTTGCGACCCCAGGCCAGCATCTCGGCCCCCAGCGGCTCGCCGCCCGAGGCGACCGAGCGCAGGCCCGGCAGCTCGGCGCCCTCGGACTTCAGCATGCGCAGCGCCGTGGGAGGAAAGAACACATTGCGGACAGAGGCTTGCTGGCAGATCCTCAGGCACTCGGAGATCTCGAACCGGGGCATCCGAGCGGCCACGACCGGCACGCCGAGATAGAGCCCTGGCATCAGCACGTCGAAGAGCCCGCCGATCCACGCCCAGTCCGCCGGGGTCCAGAGCACATCGCCCGGCTGGCCCAGCAGGTCGTGGCTCCTTTCTTTTTCGG
>NZ_JAATOS010000823.1:0-1072 GCF_011806505.1 Salipiger sp. HF18
TGGAGATCGAGGGCGAGCGCATGTTCGAGAGCCTCGCCATGATGGAGTACCTCTGCGAACGCTTCCCCGAAGCGGGGCTCGGCCGCGCGCCGGGCTCGCCCGACCGCATGGGCTGGCTCAGCTGGCTGCACTTTGCCGAGACCGTCAGCCAGCACACGGCGAGCCTCACCCAGCAGCACATCATGCTGCGCGAGGATCACATGCGCTCGCCCATCGTCATGCAGCTCGAGGCGAAGCGGATCGAGAAATGCTACGGCGCCATCGAGGCGCGGCTGTCGACGCCCATCGAGAATCGCGACCACCTGCTGACCTCGGGCTTCTCTGCCTGCGACATCGCCGTGGGGCAGGCGGTCTACATGGCGCGGCATTTCGCGGCCATCGAGGGCTTCCCGGAGCTTTCCGCCTGGTACGAACGGATCTGCGAGCGCGAGGCTTTCGCGAAGTCGCTGCCGGACGAGGGCGGGCGGCTCTACGCGCAGGATTTCTACCCGGCGTGGCCGAGCTGAGCATCGCCGGGTGGGACATTTGGAATTGAACGAGAGGGCCTGAGATGAGCGGATATGTCGAGATCTTCGAGGTCGGGCCGCGCGACGGCTTGCAGAACGAGGCGCGCCAGATCCCGGCGTCGGAGAAGATCGCGCTGGTCGACTGCCTGAGCCGGGCCGGCTTCCGGCGCATCGAATGCGCAAGCTTCGTAAGCCCGAAATGGGTGCCGCAGATGGCGAGTTCGGCCGAGGTGCTGGCCGGGATCACGCGCGCGCCGGGGGTGTCCTACGCGGCGCTCACGCCCAACATGCGGGGCTTCGACGCGGCGATGGAGGCACGCGCCGACGAGGTGGCGATCTTCGGCTCCGCCTCCGAAGGCTTCAGCCGCGCCAACATCAACGCCTCGATCGCCGAGAGCCTCGAGCGGTTCCGCCCGGTGGCCGAGGCGGCGCTGGCGCGCGGCGTGCCGGTGCGGGGCTATGTTTCCTGCGTGGTGGAATGCCCCTATGACGGCGCCGTGGCGCCCGAGGCGGTGGCCCGGGTGGTGGCAGCGCTGCGCGACATGGGCTGCTACGAGGTCTCGCTC
>NZ_JAATOS010000824.1:0-1072 GCF_011806505.1 Salipiger sp. HF18
CTCGCCGCAGAAGCTGAACCTGGTGGCCGCGCTGATCCGTGGCAAGAAGGTGGAAAAGGCCCTTTCGGACCTGACCTTCTCGAAGAAGCGGATCGCCGTGGACGTGAAGAAATGCCTTCAGTCCGCCATTGCGAACGCCGAGAACAACCACGGCCTTGACGTCGACGAACTCGTCGTCGCCGAAGCCTACGTGGGCAAGAACCTTGTGATGAAGCGTGGCCGTCCCCGGGCACGTGGCCGCTTCGGCCGCATCAACAAGCCGTTCTCGGAACTCACCATCAAGGTGCGCCAGATCGAGGAGCAAGCCTAATGGGTAACAAGACCAATCCGATCGGCATGCGCCTCCAGGTCAACCGTACCTGGGACAGCCGCTGGTACGCAGACACCAAGGACTACGGTGACCTGCTTCTGGAAGACATTGCGATCCGCGATTTCATCCACGAAGAGTGCAAGCAGGCCGGCGTCGCCCGCGTGATCATCGAGCGTCCGCACAAGAAGTGCCGCGTGACGATCCACAGCGCCCGTCCCGGCGTCATCATCGGCAAGAAAGGCGCGGACATCGAAGTCCTGCGCAAGAAGCTGGCGAAGATGACCGACAGCGAGCTGCACCTCAACATCGTCGAGGTCCGCAAGCCCGAGCTGGACGCCCGCCTCGTGGGTGAGAGCATCGCGCAGCAGCTCGAGCGCCGCGTTTCGTTCCGTCGTGCCATGAAGCGCGCGGTGCAGAACGCCATGCGCATGGGCGCACTGGGCATCCGCGTGAACGTCGCGGGCCGTCTCGGCGGTGCCGAGATCGCTCGTACCGAATGGTATCGTGAAGGCCGTGTGCCGCTGCACACCCTGCGCGCCGACATCGACTACGCCAATGTCGAAGCCACGACCCCCTATGGCATCATCGGGATCAAGGTCTGGATCTTCAAAGGCGAGATCATGGAGCACGACCCGTCCGCCCGCGAACGCAAGTCGCAGGAAATCCAGGACGGTCCGGCTCCGCGCGGCGCCATGGGCGGCCGTCGCTGAGGGAGTTTGAGACATGCTTCAACCGAAACGCACAAAGTTCCGCAAGATGTTC
>NZ_JAATOS010000825.1:0-1070 GCF_011806505.1 Salipiger sp. HF18
TCTTCGCGGTAGAGCCGGTAGATCCCCGAGGCTTCTCCCTCGCGCCGCAGCAGCACGAAGAGCCGCCGATAGCCGAACCGCCGACGCTCGTTGGCCAGCTCCCGCAACCGCCCGCGCAGCACCGTGTCCGGCGCACGCTGCGTCTGGTAGCGGACCATCTTGCGATCCGCCCCGGCAATCCGGCACGCCCGCCGTTCCGAGAGCCCGAACTGGGCTTTCAGATGCGCGACCGCCTCGCGCCTCAAGGCAGGCGTTACCACTTTTTTGAAACCAGTTCCTTCATCGCCGCCAGGTCCAGCATCTGCTCGGCCAGCAGCTTCTTCAGCTTGGCGTTCTCGTCTTCGAGCGTCTTCAGCCGCTTTGCCTCCGGCACCGTCATGCCGCCGAACTTCGCCTTCCAGTTATAGAAGGTCCCTTCCGACATGCCGTGCTTGCGGCACAAGTCCGCGCACTTCGCGCCTGCCTCGTGTTCGGCCAGGATGCCGATGATCTGCTCGTCCGTGAATCTCGTTCGCTTCATTGTCCGTCCTCAAGTTGGGTCGGACTCTAATCGATGGTGGAGGAAAAATCCCGTGGCAGGTCAAACATGACCTAGGATCGCAGCAGCCTCTTGGCGGTTCGGCTGCTGACGATGGGCAGGGATGGCCTCAATCCGCTTCAGCAGATCTGCGCGCGGCAAGTGCGTGACCTCCGCCAAGGGCAACCAGGAAAAACCTCGCTTCCCGGCCAGATCCTGAGCTGCCTGAAACCGCTTCTCGGCGTCTTCCGTTGCACCTGCCAGACGCGCTTCCCAAGCTTCAATCTGCGCACGCCAGATCGCGGGCGCCTTGGCCTCTGCTTCAGCCTTAGAATCTGTATGAAGGCTTAGCCAAAGCTCTTTGCGGGGCTCAACCTTGCTATAGCGGGCAGGCACGCGCTTGCGCAAATTCCAGGTGGTTCCACGATAGTGCCCCCGCGCGTGGTGTAGGAGCGTGGACCTTCGGAGAGGTCCGAGTCTGATCAGGATGCCACGGCGGGCAACCTGACGGTGGGATTGTCGGTGACGCGGGCCAGGGTTTCAAGGCTCATGT
>NZ_JAATOS010000826.1:0-1058 GCF_011806505.1 Salipiger sp. HF18
TCCCACCGGCTGCAGCTGGAACATGAAGTAGAAGGTCGCCACCTCGAGCACCCGGATGTAGGCCATGCCGAGCATGTCGGCCACGGTCTCGATCGCCTTCTGGGTCAGCCAGCCTTCCTGCTCCTGGGCGCGCCACAGCAGCGGGATGACCGCGCTGGCCTGACGGCCCTCGGGATACTTCGTGATCTGCCCCTCGGCCCAGGCGAGGTTGTCCGGGGTGAAGGCGAAGCTTTCTGGCTGTTCGGGATGGAGACGGCGCAGCATCGGCGGATGGCCTCTTTCTCAGGGTCTGGAGTGCGCGCGGCGCGCGCGGGCCTCGCGGCCCTCATGGGTTATGGCGTCGGAGCCCGTCACCCGGTTCAGCCGGCGGTGGCCATGTCGCCGGTCGCGTCGGCGACCGGGGCTGCCGGTTCCGCGACCGGGGTGCAGGCGCCGGAGGTCAGGCGGAAGCCGCCGGTCTCGGTGCGCTCGCCGTTGCCGCCGGCGATGCGGTAGTTCGCGACCTGCTGGATCTGCTCGCGGGTCAGCCCGGTCTGCAGTTCGACGGCAAGGTAATCGGCTTCGTAGTCCAGTGCGCAGCCGATCGAGTCCACGGCGTCGTCGAACGCCAGCATCTGCTGGTCCTCGACCCCTTTGGGCGGCAGCGCAAGGCAGCCTGCGGTTGCAACGAGCGGCAGCACCGCCAGGCAATTCTTCAGCATCACGATCCTCAAGTCCCTCTTTCCTGTCACGGCCTCCGACGGGCCGGGTGGACCGCGGCGCGCCTCGCGCCCTGGTCCGCTAAACTCTCCGCCTCAGCGGTCGACCTCACCGAACACGATGTCGAGCGACCCGAGGATTGCGGCCACGTCGGCCAGCTGGTGCCCCTTGCAGACGTAGTCCATCGACTGCAGGTGCAGGAAGCCCGGCGCGCGCAGCTTGGCGCGGTAGGGCTTGTTGCTGCCATCGGCCACCAGATAGACGCCGAACTCGCCCTTGGGCGCCTCGACGGCGGCATAGACCTCGCCGGCGGGGACATGGAAGCCCTCGGTGTAGAGCTTGAAGTGGTGGATGAGCGC
>NZ_JAATOS010000827.1:0-1056 GCF_011806505.1 Salipiger sp. HF18
GCGGCCTCGGCCTCGATGCCGCCCACGCCCCAGCCCAGCACGGCGGCGCCGTTGACCATGGTGGTGTGGCTGTCGGTGCCCACCAGCGTGTCGGGGTACGCCACTTCTGCGCCGTCCTGGTCAGTGTCGGTCCAGACGGTCTGCGCGAGATACTCGAGGTTCACCTGGTGGCAGATGCCGGTGCCCGGCGGCACCACGCGGAAGTTGTTGAAGGCCGACTGGCCCCACTTGAGGAACTCGTAGCGTTCGATGTTGCGCTCGTACTCGCGGTCCACGTTCATCTGGAAAGCGCGCGGGTTGCCGAACTCGTCGATCATCACCGAGTGGTCGATCACCAGATCGACCGGGTTCAGCGGGTTGATCTTCTGCGCGTCGCCCCCCAGCGCCTTGATGCCGTCGCGCATGGCGGCGAGGTCGACCACTGCGGGGACGCCGGTGAAATCCTGCATCAGCACGCGGGCGGGGCGGTAGGCGAGCTCGCGGTCGCCCTTGCCGCCGTTCTTGCCCCAGTCCGAAAACGCCTTGACGTCATCGACCGAGACCGTCTTGCCGTCCTCGAAACGCAGCATGTTCTCGAGCACCACCTTGAGGGCGGCGGGAAGGTTCGAGAACGTGCCGAGGCCCGCGGCTTCGGCCGCCGGGATCGAGTAATAGGCATAGGTCTTGCCGTTTACCTCAAGCGTCTTGCGGGTGCTGGACGTGTCCTGTCCGACGATGATTGGCATGATGGGCTCCCTTGCGGCTGGCTGGAGATACGGTGTTCAGTTGCCACATTATCTGTATCGAAAGCAATGTGGTTCAAGGGGGTTTTCCGAATTTGTATACCACGGAATACCGCAGAGGCCGCACAATTTCCTTGCCCGGGCTGTCACCCGGCGGTCACCTTTGCAGCTTCCCGGCATCACCGGGTATCGCAAAACCTTGATTGGTTATTTCAACCCCGCTTGGGTACGCCCGGAGCAGGGGAAGTAAAGGGAATTCGGTCCAGATGAAGCGACTCACCCATTGGTTGGCAGCGGCAAGTCTCGCGATTTCCGCCGGCGTCGCACAGGCAGA